>NZ_JACNME010000003.1:300000-516941 GCF_014270065.1 Quadrisphaera sp. RL12-1S
AGCGTCAGCGCCCGAGCGATCCTGACGATGACTCTTTCCTGATGGGGCCCGCGGTCATGCTGGACATGCTCGCGATCTGGCGGTGAAGCACGTCAGCACTCTCTCGATGGAGCTTAAGGGTCCATACCCAAGGCGGTGGCCTGTTGGCGCGCTCTGCGAGGCTGATGTCGTGAACGGTAGGTGGCGATCCCGGCGCTACGGCTAGTCAAACGCACCCCAGTGCGCCGCTTGTCCAGCGTGTCCGATGGCCCTGTGCCCATCTCGCAACCCAGCCATCAACGCCTGCTGCGGAGTGACGCCCATGCGATGACCGGGAAACCTGGCGAAAGGCCTGCCTCAGGGTGAGCAACCGCTGATGCTGTTGAGGTGCGCCTGTTCCAGATGTCAACTCAGAGCGGCGATGCCGTGCGCAACGCCCAGCTCGCATTGGACTCCCCACGCAGAGCTTGACTCCTGCGGTAAGCGATCTCGCGGCTTCGGGCGTCGTCGCGCCCCCACGTCTTCTGGGACATGCATGGGGCTTCAAGGACGGAACCGTCTTCACTCTCCAGGAGGCGCCCCAGCGGGGCGACATCGCGCTGCGCGTGGAACCTGGGCGGGTCCTGCGCCGCTTGTACGTCGTGCTCGCGGCGTTCCGCGACCGTCCCGACTTGGCCACCCGCGTGAACGGACAGCCTTGGCGTGCACCGAGCCCGGACGACTTTCGGCACACCGTCCTCTTCGAGGAGTTCAGCTTGATCAAGGAGCGCGACTACGACGATGCCATGCGCTCCTTCAAGTCGGACTTCAAGCACGGGACTCCTCAAGGACACGTCGAGCCCTCTCGCCCTCTGAGCTGCATCAACGTGCCCGACTACACGTTGAAGCGGAACTCCACCACGTCGCCGTCGGCCATGACGTACTCCTTGCCCTCGATGCGGGCCTTGCCGCTCTTGCGGGCCTCGGCCACCGAGCCGGCCTGGACGAGGTCGTCGAAGCCGATGACCTCGGCCTTGATGAACCCCTTCTGGAAGTCGGTGTGGATGACGCCGGCCGCCTCGGGCGCGGTGGCGCCGCGGCGGATGGTCCACGCGCGTGACTCCTTGGGCCCCGCCGTCAGGTAGGTCTGCAGGCCGAGGGTCTCGAAGCCGGCGCGCGCGAGGATGTCGAGCCCGGGCTCCTCCTGGCCGACGCTGGCCAGCAGCTCGGCGGCCTCGTCGTCGTCCAGCTCGGCCAGGTCTGCCTCGAGCTGGGCGTCGAGGAAGACGGCCTCGGCGGGGGCCACGAGGGCGGCCAGCTCGGCGCGGCGCGCCTCGTCGACGAGGCCGGCCTCGTCGACGTTGAAGACGAAGAGGAACGGCTTGGTGGTGAGCAGGCCGAGGGTGCGCAGCTGCTCGACGTCCACCCCGGCGGCCGCGGCGCCCGCGAAGAGGGTGGTCCCGGTGTCCAGCACGCCCTGGGCGGCGACCGCGGCGGCGAGCACCGCGGGGTCGGTCTTCTTGCCCTTGACCTCCTTCTCGAGGCGCGGCACCGCGCGCTCGAGGGTCTGCAGGTCGGCGAGCACCAGCTCGGTGGCGATGGTCTCGACGTCGGCCGCCGGGTCCACCTTCCCGTCGACGTGGACCACGTCGGGGTCGGCGAAGGCGCGGACCACCTGGCAGATCGCGTCGGCCTCGCGGATGTTGGCGAGGAACTTGTTGCCCAGGCCCTCCCCCTCGGACGCGCCGCGGACGATGCCGGCGATGTCGACGAAGGTCACCGTGGCGGGCACCGTGCGCTCGCTGCTGAAGACCTCCGCGAGCCGGTCCAGGCGCGGGTCGTTGAGCGGGACGACGCCCGTGTTGGGCTCGATGGTCGCGAACGGGTAGTTGGCCGCCAGCACCGAGTTCTTCGTGAGGGCGTTAAAGAGGGTGGACTTGCCGACGTTGGGCAGGCCGACGATGCCGATGGTGAGCGCCACGGGCAGGTGAGCCTACGCGAGCGCGGGCCCCGGTCCTGACCGCCCGCCCCGACCGGTCAGCGCCGCGGCGGGCTCCGCGACGCGCCGGGCCGGGCCGATCACCCACCGGCTGTCGGTGGTGCGTGGCACCTTCGGGGCCGTGGACGCGCTCTCGCTCGTGGTGGTGCTGCTCGCCCTGGTGGCCGGCGCGGCGATCGGTGCTGCCGGCGCCTGGCAGGTGGTCACCTCGCGGGAGCGGCTGGCGTCGGCGCAGGTCGCCGCCGAGCGCGACCTCCTGGCCGCCCGGGTGGCGGTGCTGGAGGAGCAGAGGACCGCTGAGCTCGAGGAGGAGCGCGAGCTCGCGGCGGTGCTCGCGCCGGTGAGCAGCTCGGTGGCGCGCATCGAGCGGCAGGTGCAGCAGCTCGAGCGCGAGCGCGCCGAGCAGTACGGGCGCCTCGGCGCGCAGCTGCAGCAGGTCGCCGCCTCGGGCGAGGCGCTGCGCCACCAGACGGAGTCGCTGGCGGGCGCGCTGCGCTCGCCCAACGTGCGCGGCGCCTGGGGCGAGGTGCAGCTGCGACGGGTCGTCGAGCACGCGGGGATGCTCGAGCGGGTCGACTTCGACGTGCAGGCCGTCGGCGTCAACGGCGACGGCGAGGCGGTCAGGCCCGACGCCGTCGTCCACCTGCCCGGTGGCAAGCACGTGGTGGTGGACGCCAAGGCCCCGCTGGCCGCCTTCCTCAACGCGCGCGACGGCCTCGCGCCCGGAGCCGTGCTCGGCGAGCGGCGCGCCGCGGCGGCCGCCACCGAGCACGCTCGCGCCCTGCGCGGCCACGTCGAGGCCCTCGCCGGCAAGCAGTACTGGACGGCGTTCCAGCCGGCCCCAGAGATCGTCATCTGCTTCGTCCCCGGCGAGGCGTTCCTCGCCTCCGCCTGCGAGGCCGACCCGGCGCTCCTGGAGCACGCCATGGCCCGCAAGGTGGTGCTCGCCACGCCCACCACGCTGCTGGCGCTGCTGCGCACGGTGGCCATCACCTGGCAGCAGGCCGCCCTGTCCGACGGCGCGCGCGAGCTGTTCACCATCGGCCGTGAGCTGCACGGGCGCCTCGCCACGCTCGGGGAGCACACGGGCAAGCTCGGCCGCACGCTGGCGCGCGCCGTGGACGACTACAACAAGGTGGTGGGCACCCTCGAGACGCGCGTGCTCGTCTCCGCGCGGCGGATGGGCGCCCTGGACCTCACCGACGTCACCGTCCCCGACGTCCCCGTGGTCGAGACGCTGCCGCGCCCGCTGACCGCGCCCGAGCTCGTGGTGCCGCTGCCGCACGGGCGCTCCGCGGACCACCACGAGGACGACGACCGGGTGGCGGACCTCACCGGGTGGTCGCTGCACGCCCAGCGGAACCCGTGATCGGTCACTAGGGTCGGGGGACGTGCCTGAGCGCGAGCGCTACCTGCCGATCGAGGAGCACGGGATCATCGGCGACCTGCGCACCACAGCGCTCGTCGGCACCGACGGCACCGTCGACTGGTACTGCCCGGCGCGCTTCGACGCGCCCTCGCTGTTCGCGTCCCTGCTCGACGCCGAGCGCGGCGGCTCGTTCCGCCTCAGCGCGCGCACCGCGTCGCGCCCCAAGCAGCTGTACCTGCCCGACACGAACATCCTGCTGACCCGGTTCCTCGGCAAGGACGCCGTCGGCGAGGTCATCGACTTCATGGTCCCGGAGACCTCCAGCGTCGCCGCCCCGCGCGACCTGCTGGTCCGCCGGGCCAGGGCCGTGCGCGGCCGCGCGGTGTTCAGCCTGGACTGCTCCCCCGCCTTCGACTACGGCCGCGCTCGGCACGAGGTGCAGCTGGTCGAGGGCGTCGGCGCGGTCTTCGCCTCCCCAGCCGGGCGCTTCGTGCTGCGCGTGCACCCCCCGGTGCAGCTGCGCGTCACCGACGGCGGTCAGGGCGGCCCCGGTGTCGTCGCCGAGTTCGCCCTCGAGGACGGCGAGCAGGTCGACGTCGTCCTGGAGTGGCGGGGCGAGGTGCGCCCGCTCACCGACGGCGAGGTGGACGAGCTCTTCGACACCACCAGCGACTACTGGCAGCGCTGGTCGGCGACGTCGCGCTACCGGGGGCGGTGGCGCGAGGTGGTCCAGCGCTCCGCGCTGACGCTCAAGCTGCTCGTCTACCACCCCACCGGTGCGCTGGTCGCGGCGCCGACCACGTCCCTGCCGGAGGCGCTCGGCGGTTCGCGCAACTGGGACTACCGCTACGCGTGGCTGCGCGACGCCGCCTTCACCACCTACGGGCTCATGCGCCTGGGGTACCTGGACGAAGCGGCGGCCTTCATGGACTGGGTTCAGCGGCGCTGCGAGGCCGCTGACGCCGAGCGCGACGTCATGATCATGTACGCGGTGGACGGCAGCGAGCACATCCCCGAGCAGGTGCTCGACCACCTCGAGGGCTACCGCGGCTCACGCCCCGTGCGCATCGGCAACAACGCCGTCGGACAGCGCCAGCTCGACGTCTACGGCGAGCTCATGGACTCGGTGTACCTCTTCAACCGCGAGGTGCCCATCTCGTGGGACCTGTGGTCCACGCTGTCACGCCGGCTCGACTGGCTGGCCGACAACTGGGACACCCCTGACGAGGGCGTCTGGGAGGTCCGCGGCCCCCGGCAGCGGTTCACCTACTCCGCGCTGATGACGTGGGTCGCCTACGACCGCGCCGTCCGCCTGGCCCGCTCCCGCGGCCTGCCGGCGCCCACCGAGCGGTGGCGCCGCCTGGGCGCCAAGGCCTACCGGTTCGTGCAGGAGGAGTGCTGGGACCCGGAGCTCGGCGCCTACACGATGTACCCCGGCAGCCGCACTCTCGACGCGTCGCTGCTGGTCATGCCGCTGGTGAAGTTCTCCGGCCCCACCGACCCGCGCTTCCTGTCCACGTTGGACAGGATCAGCGACACGCTCGTGGCGGACAGCCTGGTCTCCCGCTACGCCATCGACGGCCACGACGGTCTCGACGACGACGAGGGCACCTTCAACCTCTGCTCGTTCTGGTACGTCGAGGCGCTCACCCGGGCCGGACGCCTGCGCGAGGCGCGCCTGACCTTCGAGAAGATGCTCACCTACGCCAACCACCTGGGGCTGTACGCCGAGGAGATCGGCCCGGCGGGCGAGGCGCTGGGCAACTTCCCGCAGGCGTTCACGCACCTGGCGCTCATCAGCGCCGCCGTGAACCTCGACCGCGCCCTCGGCGGCTGACCCCCAGCGCTCCTGCCCCGCCCCCTCCCCGCGACGATCACGCACCAACACGCCACCACCCCGCGACGATCACGCACCTGCGCGTCACTTCCCCGCGACGATCACGCACTTGCGCGTCACTTCCCCGCGACGATCACGCACCTGCGCGTCACCACGTGCGCCGCTTGATCCGCGGCTCCATGCTCAGCAGCTCTCCCACCGCGCGTTCGACCTTCATGTCCCAGCCGAGGACGTCGCCCTTGCGCACCGGCCACACCGTCCAGCCGTGGTCGCGCCGGAGCCTGTCGCGGCGGTCGACGTCGTGGGCGCGGTCGTCGTCCTCGGTGTGGTCCTCCTCACCGTCGAACTCGATCGCGCGGCGCAGCTCTCGCCACCCCATGTCGAGGCGGAACGCCCCCGGCCGCTCCTCCGGCACCCAGATCTGCGGCTCAGGACGCGGGAAGCCGGCGTCGACGATGCGCAGCCGCGTCCACGACTCCCCGTAGGACTCCGTCTTCGGCTCGCACAGGTCGAGGGTGCGCTTGCCGCGTCCCATCCAGCGCTGGCGCTCGGGCCACTCCTCGTAGCGCAGCCGCAGCGAGAGCGGGTCGACAAGGCCGGCGTGCGCCATCGCGTCCACCACCGCGAGCCCCATGTGCGGTGCGAGGAACCTCGCGACGTCCAGAGCGGTCCGGTCGACGCTGGTCACCGGCACGCCGGCGACGACGGTGGCGTCACCGTCCGGGATGCGGTCGAGGTGGGTGACGAGACCTCGACGGCGCGGCACCAGGAGGCCGCTCGACCTGTCCACGACGCACTCCAGCCGCAGGGGCGACCCCCGCTCGTGGGGCGCCCGCGGGTCGAAGCCGTGGAGCCAGGCGGCCGTGCCCCTCGTGACGAGCGCCCCCTCGGGCAGCGCCAGCGCCAGCACGCGGGTGCGCACCTCGTCGTCGTCGACGGTGCGGGAGTCCGCGTACACCCCGCTGATCGGTTCGTGGAGCAGACCGGCGGCGAGGTACCTGTCGACGGTGCGCTGGCTGGTGCCGACCGCTGACAAGTCGCGGCGGGCGAAGGGCGGCACGGGCTCGGGAGGCAGCATCCGTCGGCGGGGCATGCCCGCACACTGGCCGGTCAGCGGAGGTGCTCGCTCCGGCTGTCCACAGGCAGGGCCGAGGTCTGTGGACGGTGGTGGCGCGCAGGCGCGTGATCGTCGCGGGGAAGTGGCGCGCAGGCGCGTGATCGTCGCGGGGAAGTGGCGCGCAGGCGCGTGATCGTCGCGGGGAGGGAGAGGGCGCGGTCAGCGGGCGCCGTAGGCGCGCACGGCGGCGCGCACGGCGGTCAGGGCCGCCTCGTCGACGCGGTCGGCCGGCTCGTCCGAGGACCCCAGGCGGGAGCCGACCACGTCCTCGGGGACGTCGGCGGGGGCGCACCCCCGCAGCGCCGCCTCCTCGCGCAGCACCGCCCAGACGCGGACCACCGCCTCCCGGGCGCGCTCGTGGGAGGCGTCCGGCACGGCCTCGCGGACCACCGGGACCAGCCAGTCGGCGTCGAAGGTGCCGGCCGGGGGCCCGAAGACCCGCTCGCCCGAGACCCAGTCCCCTCCCAGCGGGCCTGCGCCGCCAGCAGCCACGGCGGTCAGCTGGTGGAGCAGGACGACGACGCCGCGCCACCGCGGCCCGAGCCGCCCGTGGGCGTCAGGCCGAGGTTGGTGCGCAGCTCGCGCGGCAGCGAGAAGACGAGGTCCTCCGTGGCGGTGCGGACCTCCTCCGGCTCCCCGTAGCCGCGCTCGGCGAGGGAGGCCAGCACGTCGTCGACGAGGATCTCCGGCACCGAGGCGCCCGAGGTCACGCCCACCACGTCCACGCCGTCGAACCAGGCGTCCTGCAGCTCGGCGGCGGAGTCGACGCGGTAGGACGACGTCGCCCCGTTCTGGAGGGCCACCTCGACGAGGCGCACGGAGTTGGAGGAGTTGGCGGAGCCGACCACGATGACCAGCTCGGCGCGGGCGGCCACCTTCTTCACCGCCACCTGGCGGTTCTGGGTGGCGTAGCAGATGTCGTCCGAGGGCGGGTCGGCCAGCTGCGGGAACTTCTCGCGCAAGCGGCGGACCGTGTCCATGGTCTCGTCCACGCTGAGCGTGGTCTGCGACAGCCAGACCACCTTGGAGGGGTCGGGGACCTCGACGGCGTCCACGGCGTCCGGTCCGTCGACGAGCGTGACGTGGTCCGGGGCCTCGCCCGCGGTGCCCTCGACCTCCTCGTGCCCCTCGTGGCCGACCAGGAGGATGGAGTACCCGTCGCGCGCGAAGCGCACGGCCTCGCGGTGCACCTTGGTGACCAGCGGGCAGGTGGCGTCCAGCGTCTCCAGCGAGCGGGCCGCGGCGGCCTCGCGCACCGCCGGGGAGACGCCGTGCGCGGAGAACACCAGGCGGGAGCCCTCGGGCACCTGGTCGGTCTCGTCCACGAAGACGGCGCCGCGGCGGCTGAGCACCTCGACGACGTGCTTGTTGTGGACGATCTCCTTGCGGACGTAGACGGGGGCGCCGTAGTGCTCCAGGGCCTTCTCCACCGTCTCGACGGCCCTGTCGACGCCGGCGCAGTAGCCGCGGGGCGCGGCGAGCAGCACCTGCTTGCGGCGGGTGGCTGCGCCGTCCACAGGGGCGGCGTTCGTCTCCAGCGCTGTCACACCCCCATCGTAAGGTCGCACCGTGGTGGAAGCCGGAGCGCAGACGGCCGAGCGGGGGGCTCGCGAGCCGTCGTCGCCCCCGTCGTCGGCCTCCCCGCAGGCCCTCCCGCCGACCGCCGGGCAGACCAGCGCCGAGCACCCGTGGCCGGTGCGCCTGCTGACCATGAAGATCAGCGACTACGTGGCGAAGATGCCGCAGGTCTGGGTGGAGGGCCAGGTGGTCCAGGCCACCCGGCGCCCGGGGACGACGACGGCGTACCTCACCCTGCGCGACACCGACGTGGACATGTCCCTGCCGGTGAGCGCGCACGTGCGGCTGCTCGACGCGCTGCCCGGGGGCCTCGCCGAGGGCGCCCGCGTGGTGGTGCGGGCCAGCCCCGAGTTCTGGACCAAGCGCGGCGTGCTGCAGCTGCAGGCCACCGACATCCGCCCGGTCGGCGTGGGCGAGCTCCTGGCCCGCATCGAGCACCTCAAGCGCGTGCTGGCCTCCGAGGGCCTCCTCGACGAGCACCGCAAGAAGCCGCTGCCGTTCCTGCCGCGCTGCGTGGGCCTGGTGTGCGGGCGCGCCAGCGCCGCCGAGCGCGACGTGGTGCGCACCGCCAGCGACCGCTGGCCCGGCGTGCGCTTCGAGGTCCGCCAGGTCGCGGTGCAGGGCACCGGCGCGGTCTCCGAGGTGAGCGCCGCGGTCGCGGAGCTGGACGACCACCCCGACGTCGACGTCATCGTCGTCGCCCGCGGCGGCGGGTCGCTGGAGGACCTGCTGCCCTTCAGCAACGAGGCCCTGTGCCGCGCGGTGGCCGCCTGCGCCACGCCCGTGGTGAGCGCCATCGGCCACGAGGTCGACAACGTCCTGCTCGACCTCGTGGCCGACGTGCGCGCCTCCACCCCCACCGACGCCGGCCGGCGCGTGGTCCCGGCGGTCGCCGAGGAGCTCTCGGGGCTCGAGGCGGCCCGCTCCCGGCTGCGCCGCACTGTGCTGCGCCTGGTCGACTCCGAGCAGGCCCACCTCGCCCAGCTGCGCTCCCGCCCGGTGCTCGCGGACCCCCGGGCGCTGCTCGCCGAGCCCACCCGCACGGTGGCCGAGGCGCGCGAGCGCGGCCGGCGGGCGCTGGAGGGGCGGCTGCGCGAGCAGGCCGGCGTGCTGGCAGGACTGGCGGCGAGCGTGCGGGCGCTGAGCCCCGCGGCGGTGCTGGAGCGCGGGTACGCGGTGCTGCAGACCGACGAGGGGCAGGTGGTCCGCTCCCCCGAGGACGCCCCCACCGGCGAGTGGCTGCGGGCGCGGCTGGCGCGCGGGTCGATCGTCGTGGAGGTGGTCGACTCAGAGGACGAGGACGACGACGAGGGCTTCGGAGAGGACGAGGATGGCTGACGCACCGGCACTGCCCGAGGAGGTCGCGCAGCTCGGCTACGAGCAGGCGCGGGACCAGCTGGTGGAGGTGGTCCGCCGCCTGGAGACCGGCGGCGCGAGCCTGGAGGAGTCGCTGCGCCTGTGGGAGCGCGGCGAGGCCCTCGCCACCCGCTGCCAGCAGTGGCTGGATGGCGCCCGCGAGCGCCTGGAGGCCGCCCGCGCCCAGGGCTGAGGCCCGGGGCGCCGGCCCTCAGCCCTGGGTGGGAGCGCTGCTGGCGCTGGCGGTGGGGCTGCCGGCCAGGCTGCTGGTGGGGCTGCTCGACGTGCCAGCGGGGGTGACCGCGTCGACGGCGGCCTGGGCGAGGGTCGCCAGCGCGGCGGCGTCGCCGCGGCTGGTGACGGCGACGGTGGGTCCGTTCCCGCTGCCGGCGGACCGGCTCACCAGCGTGGTGGCGCTCGGGTCGGTGGTGGTCCACACGTCCCAGGTGCGTCCGGCCAGCTCGCGGGTGCCGCCGGAGGCGGCGTCCTTCCCGGCCACGCCCCGCACCCACTCCGGGGTGGCCGCGGCGGTGGTGCTGATGCCGCCGTAGGCGCCGGCGGGGTCGAGGTAGCCGACGTGGAAGGTGGGCAGGCCCTCGCCGGCGTCCGGGCCGAAGCGGGCGTTGGAGGGCTTCCAGCCCTGCGGCAGCGAGGGGGCCGCCGTGAGCAGCCCGGCGGCGCTGGCCTGCGCCGCGGTGGCGGTGACGTCGGCGGGCGGCCGCTGGTCCCCCTGGGGCCGGGCGGTGAGGAAGACGACCACCAGCACCAGCGCCAGGACGAACAGCACCGTGCGCAGCATGTCGCCGGGGGTCTCGAAGCCGCGGGGCCGCTTGCCCGTCGACGGCGCGGGGCTCGGTGCCGCCACGTGCTCGCTCACGCTCCCATGGTCGCACTCGGCGCGGAGGGGCCTCGGTGCTCAGCCGCTACAGTCCGCTCCCAGCGCTCGCAGGTGCGGGTGCCGGACAGGAGGGTCACCCCGTGAGCTCGGTGCTCGTGATCGGCGAGGCGCTGGTCGACGTCGTCCACTCCTCGGACGGCGGGGTCCAGGAGTACCCGGGCGGCAGCCCGCTCAACGTCGCCATCGGCCTGTCGCGGCTGGGCCGGTCCACGCAGCTGCTGGCGCACCTCGGCGACGACGCGCGCGGTGAGGCGGTGCTGGCGCACCTGCGGGCCTCCGGCGTGGAGGTGGTCGAGGGCACCGTGCGCCCCGGCAGCACCTCCACCGCGCAGGCGACGCTGGCCGCCGACGGCTCGGCCTCCTACGTGTTCGACCTCACGTGGGAGCTTCCCGAGGGCCCCGCGCTCGACGCCGCGCTGCCGCAGGACCCCGCGGCCGTGCACACGGGCTCCATCGGCTCCTGGTACGAGCCCGGCGCGGGGGCGGTGAGCCGGCTGCTGCAGCGCTACCGCGCCACGGCCACCACCTCGTTCGACCCGAACGTGCGCCCGTCGCTCATGGCCGACCCGGCGCTGGTGCGGGAGCGCATCGACGCGCTGGTGGGGCACTGCGACGTGGTGAAGCTGTCCGACGAGGACGCCGAGTGGCTCCAGCCCGGTGGTGACCACGAGGCGCTGCTGGCGTCCTGGCTGGAGCGCGGCGCGTCCCTGGCCGTCATGACGCGCGGCGCGCAGGGCCTCGTGGCCGTGGCCCGCAGCGGCCGCGCCGAGGTGCGCGCGCAGCGGGTGCAGGTGGCGGACACCGTCGGTGCCGGCGACTCGGTGATGGCGGCGCTCATCGACGGCCTGGCCGAGCACGACCTGCTGGGCGCCGACCGGCGCGACGCGCTGCGCGCGATCTCCACCGACGACGTGCAGACGCTGCTCGCGCACGCCGCGCGCGTCGGGGCGATCACCGTCTCGCGCCCGGGCGCCGACCCGCCGTGGCGCCGCGAGCTGCTCGGCGTCTGAGGACGACGGCGGCGCAGGGCCGCACCAGGGGCGTCCGTCGGTCACGACGGGCGCCCCTGGTCGCACCTGGTGCATCATGCGGCCGTGCCCGTGCTGCCCCCCTCCGTGCGCCCCGACAGCCCGCCGCCCTCCGCGGGGCGGCCCTCCACCCCCGCGCAGGCGTGGACCGCCCTCGCCGAGGGCAACGAGCGGTTCGCGGTGGAGCGCAGCTCCGGCGCCGGCAGCGCCTCGCGCCGCGCCGAGCTGGTCACCGAGCAGCGGCCGTTCGCGCTGGTGGTGGGCTGCTCCGACTCGCGGGTCCCCGCGGAGTTCGTCTTCGACGCCGACCTGGGCGACCTGTTCGTGGTCCGCACGGCCGGGCACGTGGTGGACGCGGCCGTGCTGGGCTCGGTGGAGTACGGCGTGGAGGTGCTGGGCGTGCCGCTCGTCGTCGTCCTCGGCCACGAGCGGTGCGGCGCGGTGGCGGCGGCCCTCGACGCGCTGGACGGCGGGTCGGTGCCCGGCGGGTACGTGCGCGACATCGTGGAGCGCGTGGCCCCGAGCATCCTCGTGGCGCGCCAGGGCCGCGCTCGCGACGACGACCCGGCCGCCGAGGCCGCCATCGTCGGCGCCTCGCACGTGCGCGCCACCGCGAGCCTGCTGTCGGAGCGCTCCGCGGTGCTGTCGCGGGCGGTGGCCGAGGGCCGCGCCGCCGTGGTCGGGGCGGCCTACGAGCTGGCCACCGGCCGGGTGAGCCTGCTCGAGGGCGCTGACGCCGTCTCCGCCTCCTGACCAGCGCGCCCCGCGGGGGCGCAGCGCGCGCAGCCGCGCCGGGAGCCGCTGACGGCACCCGGCGCGGCTCTGCGACGATCGGTGCCATGGCTGACGAGAAGGTCACGCAGGACGGCGCGGAGTACCGCATCGAGCACGACACCATGGGCGAGGTCCGCGTCCCCGCGGCCGCCCTGTGGCGCGCGCAGACGCAGCGCGCGGTCGAGAACTTCCCCATCAGCGGCACCCCGCTGGAGCGCAGCCACATCGAGGCGCTCGCGCGGGTGAAGAAGGCCGCGGCCCTGGCCAACGCGGAGCTGGGCGTGCTCCCGCAGCCGGTGGCCGACGCCATCGCCGCCGCCGCGCAGGAGGTCGCCACCGGCGCCCACGACGACCAGTTCCCGGTGGACGTGTTCCAGACCGGGTCGGGCACCAGCTCCAACATGAACGCCAACGAGGTCATCGCCACCCTCGCCAGCCGCGCCCTCGGCGAGCCGGTGCACCCCAACGACCACGTCAACGCCTCCCAGTCCAGCAACGACGTGTTCCCCACGTCGGTGCACGTGGCCGCCACCTCCGCCGTCGTCAACGACCTGGTGCCCGCCCTGGAGGTGCTGGCCGCCTCCCTGGAGGCGAAGGCCACCGAGTTCGCGTCCGTGGTGAAGTCGGGCCGCACGCACCTCATGGACGCCACCCCGGTGACGCTGGGGCAGGAGTTCGGCGGCTACGCCGCGGCGGTCCGCTACGGCGTGGAGCGCCTGCACGCGGTGCTGCCGCGCGTGGCGGAGGTGCCGCTGGGCGGCACCGCCGTCGGCACCGGCATCAACACCCCCGCCGGGTTCCCGCAGCGGGTCATCGAGCTGCTCGCGCAGGACACCGGCCTGCCGCTGACCGAGGCGCGCGACCACTTCGAGGCGCAGTCGGCGCGCGACGGCCTGGTGGAGCTGTCCGGGCAGCTGAAGACCATCGCGGTCTCCCTGACGAAGGTCAACAACGACCTGCGCTGGATGGGCTCCGGCCCCAACACCGGCCTGGGCGAGCTGCGCATCCCCGACCTGCAGCCCGGCTCTTCGATCATGCCGGGCAAGGTCAACCCGGTCATCAACGAGGCCGTGCTCATGGTGTGCGCCCGCGTCATCGGCAACGACGCCACGGTCGCGTGGGCCGGCGCGTCCGGCGCCTTCGAGCTCAACGTGCAGATCCCGGTGATGGCCCTGGGCGTGCTCGAGAGCGCGCGCCTGCTCGCCAACGGCTCCCGCGTGCTGGCCACCAAGGTGGTCGACGGGCTCGAGGCCGACGTGGAGCAGGCCCGCCACTACGCCGAGGCCTCCCCCTCGATCGTCACCCCGCTCAACCGCGTCATCGGGTACGAGGCGGCGGCGAAGGTCGCCAAGCACGCCGTGGCCCAGGGCGTCACCGTGCGCCAGGCGGTGCTCGACCTCGGCTTCGTCGAGCGCGGCGAGGTCACCGAGGCCCAGCTCGACACCGCGCTCGACGTCATGTCGATGACGCGCCCGCCCTCGAAGGGCTGAGCCGGCCGCGGACGGCGGGCTGGGCCGGGCCCCGCCGGGTCCGGCTCAGCTGCCGTCCGGGTACCAGACGGACACCCAGTCCACCTGGACCACCGCGTCGCGGGTGGTGTCCCAGCCCGGGCGCACGTAACCCTGCAGCACGAGGTGCAGGGGGTCGGTCGGGACGTCGGTGGAGCGCAGGAGCCGCACGCCGTCGAGGGAGTACGTGACGTCGGTGGCGGTCCAGTCGACCGTGGCGACGTGCCACTGCCCCCACCCCGCGGTGGTCTCCGCGCTGGCGCAGGGCACCTCGGGGTGGCCCGGGCAGTGGTGGTAGGCGCGCACCCCGCCGTCGAGGGCCCCCTCGGCGAAGTCCACCTCCCCCTGGTTCCACGCGTTGGCGTCGGGCCACAGCAGGAAGACGGCGTTGTAGCCGCTGGAGGGCGCCTCGCTGCGGAAGCGCACCGAGTAGCGGCCGCCGACGTGGCCGCCCCACCGGCCGTCCACCAGCGGGACGATGCCGGAGACCAGCGGCACCCCGCCCTGCGTGCGCCAGCGCATCCGCAGCGCCCCGTCGGAGACCGAGAGCACGTCGTCGCTGTAGGCGCCGACCTTGAAGGTGTCGGGGAAGCCGTCGTAGGCGTGCCACCGCGCGCCGTAGGCGCTGGAGGAGAAGGAGCCCTCCGGCACGTCGGTGTCGAACCCGTCGGCGAAGACCTGGTGCCAGCCGGGCAGGTCGCCCACGGGGAGCGGTGCATCCGCGGCCTGCGCCGAGCCGGCGGTGCTCGTGCGCACCCCGGAGCCGCCCGTGCCCTGCACGGCCGCGGTCCACAGGGTGGCCGACGCTCCCGCCGTCCCGCCGGTCCCCTCGGTCGCCTCGGTCGCGTCGGTCCCGGCTGCCGCGGGGGCCGACGACGACGACTGCGCGGCCGACGGGGCCGCGCCGCCGGCGGGGCTGCCGACCGCCGGGCCACCGGCCAGGTGGACGAGCGCTCCGGCTGCGCCCAGGGCCACGGCGCCGGCGACGACCGCCGTCCAGCGCCGCGCACCGCTCGAGAGCGGTCGGGCGCGGCGCAGCCGCGGGGGGCCGCTCTCCTCCGGCGTCGGGGTCACACCAGTGCTTCGGCCCGCCGGCGGGGTCACCCGAGCCCGGGCTGGGCCCTTCGGGTGACCCCGCCGGCGGGCCGGGGGACGAGAGGGGGCGGGTCAGGCCGCGACGAGGTCGGTCGAGGCGAGGTCCACCTCGGCGGCGGCCGCGCCGAGGTCGACCGCGGCGCTGCGCGGGGCGGGGACCACAGCGGACACCGCGGCCTCGGCGGCGGCGACGTCGGCCTGGCGGGCGCGGGAGGCGCGGCGGCGCTCGTCGAAGATCGTGCCCAGCACGCGGAAGCCGTCGCGGAAGGTGTTGAGGTTGCTGACCCCGAAGCGGCGCTCGGCCTCGAAGCTGGGCACCTCGGTGATCTTCTTGCCCGCCACGGCCACGCGGACGTTGATCATCGTCTCGATCTCGAAGCCGTCGCCCCACTGCGCCGCCGTGGTGCCGTGGGCGGTGGGCAGCGCGAACGCGGCCACGCAGTCGCGCCGGAAGGCGTTGTAGCCGTAGCAGAGGTCGCTGTAGCGGGAGCGGAACAGCACGTTGGTCAGGGCGTTGAGGCCCCAGTTGCCGGCACGGCGCAGGGCGGTGATGTCGTCGCTGCCGCCACCGGCGGTGAAGCGGGAGCCCTTCGCGTAGTCGGCACCGGCGTCCAGCGCGGCCGTGAAGTCGAGGATCTCGGCCGGGTCCATCGACCCGTCGGCGTCGATCATGACGATGTAGTCACCGGTGGCGGCCTCGAACCCGGCGGCCAGGGCGTTGCCCTTGCCCTTGCGGGTCTGGCGCACCACCACGCAGTCGGGGCGGACGGCGAGGGCCGCCTCGACGGTGCCGTCCACGCTGTTCGCGTCCACCAGGACCACCTCGGTGACCTGCTCCGGCAGGCGCTCGAGCACCCAGCCGACGTTGCGGGCCTCGTTCTTCGTCGGGATGACCACGGAGACGGTGGCGGTGGTGGCGGTGGTGGCGGCGGTGGTGGTGCTCATCGGTGACCCCCAGGACGTGCAGTTCCCCTCGGGTTCGGTTTCGCCACTCGCTCCCCCGATCCGCACGCGGCGACCAGTCCGCGGATCGGGATCCTCGCGTCTCCCGGCGGCCTCGTCGGCCGCTGGGTGAACACTCTCAGTGACGAACCGGTGGTCACAATGCGTGATGGAGAAGGTCACCCGGTCAGAGCAGAGGGTCACCAGACGTCGACGCAGAGGAGCCATGCCGCCGCCATCGGGGGCTGGCGCCGGCCGTACCGGCGACACAGGTGACGCAGCGTCAGGTGGAGGGCACAGCCGAGGGTGACCACGTGGTCCGCGGTGATCTCGCGGCCCGTCAGCGGTCGGCCAGCGGTCGGCCAGCGGCCGCTCAGCGGCCGGTCAGCGGTCGGACGGGGCCAGCTGGCCGTCCGTGCCGCGCTGGGCGCGGCGCAGGGCCACCCACAGCCACGGCAGGCACGCGAGCGCGGCGGCGGTGCGGGCCACGACCCAGGCGGGGTCCTGCGGCAGGGCCGTGGTGGCCAGGGCGGCCGCCGTGCACGCGGCGACGAGCAGCCAGGTGGACAGCGGTGTGCGCGGCAGCGCGACGCGCCGCGGGAGCAGGACGCGCTGCACGAGGGCCTGCACGCTGAAGGCCACCACGGTGGCCGCGGCGGCCCCCGCCAGCCCCCAGCGGGACACCACGGCCAGGTTGACGGCGGTGTTGACCACCGCGGCCAGCACCGCGGCCACGGCCAGCGGCCGGCTGCGGCGCACGGTGATGAGGGCCCTGGTGGTGGCCAGGGAGACGATGACGGGCAGCCCGGACAGGACCACGAGCGCCACGACCAGCAGGAGCCCCTCGGGCTCGAAGCTGGACGGCGCGAGGACGCGCAGCGCCAGCGGTGCTCCCAGCACCACGCCCAGGACGACCGGTGCGAAGAACCGCAGCAGGTGGTCGCGGCTGGCCGCGATGAGGGCCCACCGGCGCCGCTCGTCGCGCACCCCGGCGATCCGGGCCGCCCAGGCCTGGTCCAGGAGCACCGCGAGGGTCACGGCGAGGTAGCCGACGGTGTACGCCACCTGGTAGCGGCCGACCTCGGCGGAGCCCAGGAGCCGCTGCACCACGAGGCGGTCGCCGGCGTTGAGGACGAAGCCGGACAGGCCGCTGAGCATGAGCGGCAGGCCCATGACCACGGCGGAGCGCACGAGCCGGTGGTCGGCGACGCCGCGCAGGTCCGGGCGCACGGCCACCAGCCCGACCACCAGGGCCACCGCCTGCCCCACCACCACGCCCCAGGCGTACGACTGCGCGCTGCGCTCCAGCAGCAGCACCGCCGCCAGCCCCGCGGCCTGGCTGCCGAGCGTGGAGGTGACGCTGGCCGCGGTGAACGCGCGGAGGCGGTCCTGGGCGTTGAGCAGCGCGAGCACGAGGGAGGTCGCCGCCGTCGGGGCGGTCCACAGGACGGTGGCCAGCACCAGCGAGGTCGCGCTGCCGAAGCCGAGGGCGGGCGCCCACAGGGGTGCGGTGAGCCCGCTGAGCACGGCGGTGGTGGCCGACAGCACCAAGCCCGCCCCCACGAGGCGCCGCGCGCCGCGGTCGTGGCCGTCCTCGGCGCGCTGGACCACCAGCGTCTGGTCGAGACCGGCGGTGGACAGCACCGCCAGGACCTGGTGGACGGCCAGGGCGCTGGCCATCAGTCCCAGCCCGGCGGGGCCCAGCAGGTGCGCCAGCAGGGGCGAGACGACGGCGGCGCTCACCAGCGGCAGCGCGGCCACCAGGGCGTAGACGGCGCCCCTGCCGAACAGGTCGGGGCGCTGCGAGGGAGCCGCCGGTGCGGCGCCGGTGCCGGGGGCGGGCGGGCTGGCCGGCTCGACGACGGCGCTCACCGGGCGGTGCTCACGAGACGGCCGCCAGGAGGCGCACCAGCGTGGCCACCACGGCCACGGCCGCGGCACCCGCGAGCGCCAGACCGAGCCCGCCGGGGCGGGAGGAGGTGGCGCCCCGGGACGTGCGCAGCTCGCGCAGCACCGAGGTGGTCACCACCAGGACCGCGGCCAGGCCCAGGGCGACCACGCTGACAGCGGTGCTGGGGCCGACGAGGGAGTGCAGGGTCACGAGGTGCCTCCGGGCAGGTCGGTGCGGCGCAGCAGCTGGACGTCGGGCTCGTCGACCTGGACCGCGTAGAGCCCGGAGGCCACCAGCTGCCGCTCGGCCTCGTCGAGCCACCCCGGCGGCTGCCCGTCGGCGTAGACGCCCTGGGCCTGCTGCGTGGGCGTGAGGAGGACGTAGTCGGGGCGCTGGGCGATGACGCAGGCCGCCGGCGCCTGCTCGCACGCCCCGGAGCCGTCGGTGGGCACGCCCACCTCGACGTCGCCGTCCAGGGTGCGGGCGGTCATGAGGTAGGGGGCGTTGCCGAGCGAGGCCACTCGGGTGCCCGCGGGCGCGGTGGCCAGCAGGTGGTCGGCCACTGCCAGCTCGGCGGTGCTGGTGCGCTCGAAGGAGGCGTTCAGCCCGCGGGTGGTGGTGGCCGCGACGCCGAAGACCACCACGGCCACCACGAGGACCCCCGTGGTGACCGGGCTCCGGCGCCGCGTGGCGCCGCTGCGGCCGGTGCGGCCCGCGGCCCCGCGGCGCTCGGTCAGCCGCTCACCACCACGCCGACCGGTGCCGTGACCGGTGCGGCGGCCGGTGCGCGCGGTGGCCGGAGCACCGTCCCCGGCGCGAGGGGCGCGGGCCAGGGCCCGGGCCCGCAGGGCCACCACGAGGCGCACCAGCGCCTCGGCGGCCAGCGGTGCCAGCAGCGGCGTGGCCAGCAGGAAGCACCGGATGACCACCTCGCCGCCGTAGCTCTGCACCGCCACGAGCCCGAACGGCAGGACGGCGAGGGCACCGACGAGCAGCGCACCGCGCCGGCCCCGCCGCAGCCACCAGCCGACGGCCGCCACGAGGGCCAGGGCCCCGGAGGTGGCGAGGCGGACCACCTGGCCGGCCTGGTGCAGCGGCACGTCGCCGACGCGAGCGGCGACGCCGCCCTCGACGGCCGCCGAGACCTGGCCGACGTCGCCGAGGAGGGAGGCGAGGTGCCCGGACCAGAAGCCCTCGGCCCCGAAGCTGAACCAGGCGGTGAAGCCGAGGCCCGCGACCAGCCACAGGGTGCGGAAGCGGGTGGCCCCGAGCGCCGTGACCACCACCAGGGCCCCGATGGCCACCAGCGGCGTGAGCTGGTGGGTGACGACCATGGCCAGCAGCACCAGCGCGAGCAGGGCCTCGGTGCCCCAGACCGCGGCGCGGGCGGTGCCGGCCGGCACGGCGGGCGTGGTGCGCCAGGCGCCCGCGAGCGCGCGCAGGCGCTGCCGCGCGGTGCCGGTGGCCGGGGCGGGCGCGACGGCCCGCCACCACCACAGGAGCACGGCCAGCACGGTGGTGAGCCACAGGACGGCCACCGCCTGGGGGGCGAAGTAGTCCTGCTGGTACCAGTCGCTGAGCACCACGAGGAAGAGCGCCAGCCAGGCGGTGACGGCGCGTCCCGTCACGGCGCGGGCGATGACGAACAGGGGCGCGAGCACGAGGGCGTCGAGGACGACGGGTGCCGGCGCCAGCAGCGCCGTCGCGTCGGGCAGGCCGCCCACGGCGACGACGTGGGAGGTGGCGGCGAAGAAGCCGGCCCAGCTCATGCGGGCGTCGAACGGCGGGGGCAGCACCCCGGTGGCGCTGATGAGGTCGGCGAAGCCGCGGTGCACCCACGCGGTGGGGGTGGACACCTCCCCGGTGGCGGCGCTGAGCAGCGACGTCTGCGAGACCACCACGAGCAGGAGGGCGGGGAGCAGCACCGCGGGGTCGGGTCGGCGTCCCAGGAGGCCGACGGCGACGACCGCGCCGGTCAGGGCGAAGCAGGCCAGCAGCGGCCAGCCGACGGCCTGCACCAGCCCGAGGTCACCGATGGCCGAGGTGTCGAGGGTGGCGGCCTGCAGCACGAAGAGGCCGGCGGCCAGGAGGGTCCCGGCCCAGCCGGCGAGCCGCCGGCGGACCCGGCTGCCGCTGGGGGTGCTGGGCACCGGCAGCGCGTCGCGCAGGGCCGGGCGCACCCGCGCCAGCAGGTGGCGCAGCGCGCCGGGGGCGGGCGCGGGACGCCGTGCCGCAGCCACCACCGCGAGCGCGGCGGAGACCGCGAGCACCAGCGACTCGGTGACCAGGGGGTGCCAGGCCCCGGCCAGCAGGGTGGCGAGGGCGAGGGCGACGGTGACGGCGAGGGAGGTGCTGGTGGCCAGGGCGGCGCCCAGCGCCCGCCCCGAGGGGCGCAGCAGGAGCACCAGCGGCGTGCCGGGCAGGCAGAGCGCGGCCAGCGACGCCACGGCGGCGCGCAGGGGCAGCGGCGCGGCGGCGGCGGCCCAGGCCGGGGCGGCGGGGCCGCCGGCCCACGCGACCAGCGCGGTGGCCAGGCACAGGGCCAGGGTGCCGACGACGAGGGTGCGCTCGAGCAGGCCGCGGGCGGCGGAGGCGGAGGCCTCGGAGCCGGTGCCCGCGCCCGCGGGAGCTCCCTCAGTCGCCGTCGCCGCCAGGGTCTGCGGGGGTGAGACCGCCGGCACGGGACCGGGTGCGAGCGCGCTCATGCCCGCGCCACCGCCACGGGGCGGCCGCGCAGCCCGGAGCCGGCGTCCGGTGCGGCCGCCCCGACGGCGGCGCGCCGCTGGACCGCCGCGCGCCGGCTCTGCAGGTAGCGCACGGGACCCTCGAGATAGCCGACCAGCTCGTGGCCGACCAGCGCCAGCGGCATCTCGGCGGGCTTCTTGGCGTTCTTGGTGGAGGTCGGCGCCAGCAGGGTCCACACCCCGCGGGGCACGCAGCCCAGCACGTCGCGGGCGGGCCGCCCGCCCCCCAGCACGATCTTGGTGAGGACGGCGGCCATGCCCACGCCGTAGCCGCGCATCTGCGAGCGCAGCGCCTCGTAGGTGTCGCGGTGGAAGTGGCGCACCACGGCCGTGGGGCTGTACACCGCCACCCGCCCGTCGAGGAGCACGCGGCGGAAGACGTCGAGGTCCTCCCCGCCCTGGGCGGGGCTGCCGGCGCCGAGGGCCTCGTCGAAGCCGCCCAGGGCGCGCAGCGCGCCGGTCCGGAAGACCATGTTGTTGCCGCTGCCGACCTCCCCGGCCGTGTAGGGGAAGAAGGCCGACCGGTGTCCGGGCTCGCCCAGGCCGGCGGGCACCGGCACGCCCTCCACCGCCCAGGTGGTCTGCACGACGCCCTTGTCGAAGACGCCCGCCTTCTCGAACCAGTCCTGCGCGGCCGTGGCGACCTCCGCGGCGAGCACCCGACCGGTGACCAGCGCCACCACCCCGGAGGGGTCGCGGCGCAGGACGGCGAGCAGCTCGGCGAGCCAGGTGGGGTCGGGCACCGCGTCGTCGTCGGTGTACGCCACCAGCGCCCCCCGGGCGGTGGCCAGGCCCGCGTTGCGGGCGGCGGACAGGCCCCGCACCGGCTGGGCCACCACGCGCAGGCGGGGGTCGGCGGCGAGGGCGGCTGCCGCGGGGTCGGCGAGCAGCGCGGTGACGCGTCCGGAGGCCGGGTCGTTGTCCACGAGCACCAGCTCCAGGTGCGGGTGGGTCTGCCCGAGCACGGCGGCGAGGGTGCCGATGAGGCGGGGGTCGCGTCCGAGCGTGCACACCACCACGCTGACCAGCTCGTCGGGTGCCACGCGGGCGTCCGGGGGCGACGCCGGGCGCGGGACGGCCGGCGTCGTCGTGCCGCGGCCCGGAGCCGCACCGCCCAGACCCTCCTCGCCGCCCGAGGCGGTCCTGCCGAGCGCGGCGCCGCGGCCGGCGAGGTACCCGGAGGCGGTGACGCCAAGACCCGCCACGAGGACCGCACCGCGAGCCAGCCCGCCGGCGTCGCCGCGGACCAGCGCGGCGGCCTCGCGGGCCACCGCGCGGGGCAGCACGCGGGCCACGTAGCCGCGCTCGCTGCTCAGGGCGGCCTCGGAGCCCGCGGCCCGGGCCACCTGCGCCTTGGAGCGGCCCTCGTGCCAGCAGCGGGAGAGCAGGTAGCGCAGGCGCTGGCGCGCGGCGGGGACGGTGTGGTCGACGGCGAAGGCGGTGGCGCGCGGCGAGCGGGCGCCCGGGATCTCGGCGCGCACCCGGATGCCCATGAGGGTCTCCTCGCAGCCCACCGGCAGCGTGCCGACGCGGCCGAGCTCGGTGGAGAAGCCCCCGGCCGCGGCCAGGGCCGTGCGCCGCACGGCCATGCAGGCGCCGATGGGGTTGCGGACGGGCTCGCCGTCGGCGGGGAGCCCCTCGTAGTCGCAGCCGACCACCCAGCCGAACTCGGCGGGGAACCAGCGCGGCGCCCGGCCGCCCTCCCAGGCGGCGTGGACGGCGCCCGCCACCACGGCGACCGCGGGGTCGGCCGCCACCGCGCGCAGGCCGGCGAGCCAGCCCGGGCGCGGCAGGGCGTCGTCGTCGAGGAAGACCAGCACCTCCGCGGACGTGGCGGCGACACCGGTGTTGCGGGCCCCGGACAGGCCGCGGGGTCCCGAGCTCTCGACCACGGTGACGCCCTCGGGCACGGTGAGGGCCAGCTCGGCGGCCAGCGCGGGAGCGTGGTCGACCACGAGGACCACCTCGTCGGCGGGACCGTCGCACTGCCGGCGGGCCTCGGCGACGGCCGCGAGCACGGAGGCCGTGCGCAGCGGCGTGTAGGCGCAGACGACCACGGCGACGGTCGGGAGGGCCGTCGCGTCGGGGGCGTGGGTCACACGAGCTCCTCGGGTCCTCGAGGAGGCCGCGCCGGTCGATCACCGGCGTCGTGACGACCGCCCTCCCCCGGTACTGCGGCAGACCGGGAGATCACCTGAACCCGCAGGGCCGGCGCGGGAGCCCCTCAGCGCGTCAACGACCCGATCGGCGCAAGAGCCGGACCACGCCGTCCAGTGCGCGCGCGACCTTGCCGGACTGGCGGGCGTACCCCCCGGCGCGCCGGTCGACGAAGGCCTCGCAGTCGCACAGGGCGCAGTCCGCACCGCGGCGGTAGTGCTCGTGGGCGTCGCGCTGGTGCTCGCAGCGCGCGCAGGGGGCTGTCGTGCGGGCGTCGCTCACCGCTGCAACCTACGGCAGCGGTGGACCCTCCGGAGGCCGCTCGAGGGCCAGGCCGCCCGGGTGGCGGCTCAGTACCAGTCGTAGGACTGGCTGTGCGCCCAGGCGCCGCACGGCGTCCCGTAGGAGCTGGCGATGTAGTCCAGGCCCCACGCGATCTGCACGCGCGGGTCGGTCTGCCAGCCCGCGCCGTGGGAGGCCATCTTGTCCCCGGGCAGGGACTGCGGGATGCCGTACGCGTCGGAGGTCGGGTTGTCGGCGGACCACCGCCAGCCGGACTCCTTGGTCCAGAGGCGGTCCAGGCAGGAGAACTGCTCGGCGCCCCAGCCGTGCTGGGCGACCATCGGGACGGCCACGGCCCGCGGGTCGGCCTGGGCGGCGGCGAGCTGCGCGGCGGCCTCCTCGGCGGCGCGCTGGGCCTGCGCGGCGGCCACCGCCTCTCGGGCCTGGTCGGCCGACACCTGGGAGGCCGCGGCGGCGCGCGCGGCGTCCGCGTCGTCGGCGTCCGCCTGGACCACCAGCTCCTGCACCCGCTGCTGCGCCTGCGCGACCGGGTCGGAGGGGTCCGCGGGCTGGGGCTGGGCCGCCGGGGGCTGCGCCGCGTCGGGCTGGGCGGCGGCGAGGCGGTCCTCGCTGCGGCTGGCGGACCCGCCGCGCTCGCTCACCAGCTCGGCCTGCAGCGCGACGACGTCGGAGGACGGCTGCCCCGCCGCCGACGCCGGCTCCCCCGCGGCCGCGCCGGTGACCGATCCCGCCGAGCGCCACACCTGCGCCACCTGCTGCGCGACGAGGTCGCGGTGGGCGGCGGCAGCCGCCTCCTCCTTGGCCGGCCCGACCAGGGAACCGCCGGTCACGGTGAGCGCCACGGCTCCCGCGGCGGCCAGTCCCGCGGTGACGCGCAGCGGGACGGACGCCGGGCGTCGGGCCTCCTGCGCTCGGTGGGCACGACGACGGCGGGGCTGGGGCACTCAGGACCTTCCGGGGGGCGCACCTCGCACGCGGCGCGCAGGAGTGCCCCGGGTGGTCCGCTGGGACCCGGGGGAAGAGCGGGCCTGGTGCGAGGACGCGGGGTCAGGGGGCCGGTGCCGGCGCGGTGGCAGGCAGGCTCCCGGGAGACCCGGAGCGCTGTCGTGGACCGACAGTGCCATCCGGGTGCCCGTTCTGTCCAGGTTCAACCACCCTCGCCCGTCCGGGTGACCGGGGCCGGGACGCAGGGTGACCTGCTCACCCCGCCCCGTGAGGACGGGGTGAGGGGTGCGTCACACCTCCAGGACGTCCATCATCTCGGTGACGAGGGCCGCTACCGGGGACCGCTCGGAGCGGGTCAGCGTGACGTGGCCGAACAGCGGGTGGCCCTTGAGCGCCTCGATGACCGCGGCGACGCCGTCGTGGCGCCCCACGCGGAGGTTGTCGCGCTGGGCGACGTCGTGGGTGAGCACCACGCGCGAGTTCTGCCCGATGCGCGACAGCACCGTCAGCAGCACGTTGCGCTCCAGGGACTGCGCCTCGTCCACCACGACGTACGCGTCGTGGAGGCTGCGACCGCGGATGTGGGTCAGGGGCAGCACCTCGAGCAGCCCGCGCGCCATGACCTCCTCCACCACGGCGGGGCTGACCAGCGCCCCGAGGGTGTCGAAGACGGCCTGGGCCCAGGGGTTCATCTTCTCGGCCTCGGAGCCCGGCAGGTAGCCCAGCTCCTGGCCCCCGACGGCGTACAGCGGCCGGAAGACCATGACCTTGCGGTGCTGGCGGCGCTCCATGACGGCCTCCAGCCCGGCGCACAGCGCCAGCGCCGACTTGCCGGTGCCGGCGCGGCCGCCCAGCGACACGATCCCCACCGACGGGTCCAGCAGCAGGTCGATGGCGATCCGCTGCTCGGCGCTGCGGCCGTGGACGCCGAAGACCTCGCGGTCGCCCTTGACCAGGTGCACCTGCTTGTCGGCGCCGACCCGGCCCAGGGCGGACCCGCGCGGCGAGAGCAGCACGAGGCCGGTGTGGCAGGGCAGGTCGCGCGCGGGCTCGAGGTCGAGCGAGCCGCCGTCGTACAGCTCCTGGACCTGCTCGGTGGTGGCGTCCACCTCCACCACACCGGTCCAGCCGGTGTCGACGGGTCCGGAGGCCACGTACTCCTCGGCGTCCAGCCCCACCGCGGAGGCCTTGACGCGCATGGGGAGGTCCTTGCTGACCACGGTGACGCGACGGCCCTCGGCGGCCAGGTTGGCGGCCACGGACAGGATGCGCGTGTCGGCGTCCCCGAGGCGGAAGCCGTCCGGCAGGCCCGCCGGGTCGGTGTGGTTGAGCTCCACCACCAGCGTGCCGCCGGCCTCGCCGACCGGCACCGGCGCGTCGAGCCGGCCGTGCTCGACGCGCAGGTCGTCCAGGAGGCGCAGGGCCGCGCGGGCGAAGTAGCCCAGCTCGCTGTGGTGGCGCTTGCCCTCCAGCTCGGTGATGACCACCACCGGCAGCACCACCTCGTGCTCCGCGAAGCGCAGCAGGGCCTTGGGATCGGCCAGCAGCACGGAGGTGTCGAGCACGAAGGTCCGCACGGTCGGCGCCGTCGAGGGCACCGGCGAGGAGACGGACTGCTGGACGGCCGAAGCGTCGCTCACGGAGCCGACGCTAACCCCCGGGGCCGACAGCGCGCGGGAGGACGGCGAGGAACGCCCGCCCGGGTGAGGGTGCTGCACCGCCTCGGACGAGCCTCGGACGAGCCTCAGCTGCCGTAGCGGCGCTCGCGCTGCTCGTAGGCGCGCAGCGCCCGCAGGAAGTCGACCCTGCGGAAGTCCGGCCAGTAGGCCTCGCAGAAGTAGTACTCGCTGTGCGCGCTCTGCCACAGCAGGAAGCCCGACAGCCGCTGCTCGCCCGACGTGCGGATGACGAGGTCCGGGTCCGGCTGCCCCGCGGTGTAGAGGTGCTCGGCGATGTGCTCGACGTCGAGCACCTCCACCAGCTCCTCCAGGGTCGTGCCCCGCGCCGCGTGCTCGGACAGCAGGGAGCGGACGGCGTCGGCGATCTCGCGGCGACCGCCGTAGCCGACGGCCACGTTGACGTGCAGCCCGGCGTGGCTCGCGGTGGCCTTCGCGGCCTCCTCCACGGTGCAGCGCGTGCTGGCCGGCAGCAGGTCGAGCGCGCCCACGGGGTGGACGCGCCAGCGTCCGTCGCGGGCGAGCCGCTCCACCGTGTCCTCGATGATCGCCAGCAGCGGCTCCAGCTCGGCCGGGGGCCGGGTGAGGTTGTCGGTGGAGAGCATCCACAGCGTGACCACCTGCACGCCCGCCTGCTCGCACCACTCGGTGAGCTCGAGCACCTTGTCCGCCCCGGCCTGGTGCCCCGAGCGGGTCTCGAACCCGGACGCCTTCGCCCAGCGGCGGTTGCCGTCGAGGATCACGCCCACGTGACGCGGGGCGCGCGCCGGGTCCACCGACGTGGCCAGCCGCCGCTCGTAGCCCCGCTCGAGCACCGCCCGGACCGGGGCCCGCAGCGCCCTCAGGCGCGGCGCGACCCACTGCCGAGCGCGCTGCGCCCCGAGGCGCGCGCGGGTGCGCACCCCGTGCTCCGCTGCGACCACGACCGCCTCCTGTCCGACCGCGACGAGCCTAGGTGGTCCCCGCACGCGCGCTCACCCTGCGTGCTGCCCGGGGCCGTCAGTACAGGGACATCTTCTGGATGCTGACGGTGAAGCCGTGCTGGGTCTTGGCGTTCTCGCACGTCATACCGGTGTTCTTGTCGCTCTTGCACGTCAGCGGCTCCAGCGTGATCGACGAGCCCCACTCCAGGGTGGGCGCCGTCTTGTCCGCGATGGTGTCGCCCACGCACAGGGGCGCCGCGTCTCCGCCGCCGACGCCCACGCTGCCGAACTTCCCGCCGCCCCCGCCCCAGGTCCCCGCGCAACCGCCCGGCGGCTCCGAGGCAGGCCACTGCTGCGTGACCAGGTCGCAGCGCGCGTACGGGTCGGCCCCCTGCACCGGGGAGAGGTAGCAGGAGATGTTGCCGGTGGGCGACCTGAAGGTGGTCATCGAGGTGACCACGGTGCTGGTGGGCGACCCGCTGGGCGCCGGTCCCGACGAGGAGGGCGCCGCTGGCGCCGCCGCGGCGCTCGCGGTGGCACCGCCCTGCGGCGCCTGGCCGCCGCTGCACCCGGCCAGCAGGCCGCCGACCAGCAGCGCTCCCCCGGCCATCGCGGCGGCCACCAGCGGCCGGCGGCGGCGGGAGAGGGGGCGAGGGGCGGTGCGGGCGGGCCTGGTCACCGTCCCATCGTGGGCCAGCGGGCAGCGCGGCACGGCGGGATCCGGTCATCTCCCGGCCCTGGCGCCGGGGAGCCGGGGGGTCACGAGCAGCTGCGCAGCACCAGGCCGGGACGCACGAGGTCGGGGTCGGCGCCCACCGCCGCGGTGTTCTGGGCGTACAGGGCGCGCCAGCGCGCGTCGACGGCGGCGGCGCTCGCCCCCTCCCCCAGCTGGGCCTCAGCGAGCGACCACAGGGAGTCGCCCGGGGCCACCACCAGCTCGCAGACGACGCCGGAGGCCTGCTCGCTCGGCAGCTGCGCCGGCGAAGCCGGCGGCACACCCGTCGACGACGCCGAGGGAGCGGGCTCGGAGGCAGGCCCCGACGCGGAGGCCGAGGGCGACGACGGTGACGACGACGCAGACGACGACGAGGAGGACGACGACGGCGGGTCGCTGGGCGTCACCGCGGCCGTGGGCTCCGTCCCGCCGGCGGTCGCGCCGGCAGCGCCGGCGGCGTCGTCACCGCGGGCCAGCACCAGCACCACGAGGGCGGGGGCGGCCGACAGCACGGCCAGCAGCACCAAGCCGGTGAGCGGCACGAGCGCCGCTCGCCCGGGCGTGGTGGAGGTGCTGGGGGCCCCGGCCACCGGGACGCGCACCACCACCTGCGGCGGCACCGGGGGGCGCAGCGCCGCGAGGCTGGCCAGCACCACGGCCGCCAGGAGGCCCACGACGGCCATCAGGCCGGTCAGCCGCAGCGCCAGCAGCCAGCCGCCGCTGAGCGCGTCGGCCCGCCAGGCGACCAGCGCGACGAGCACGAGCAGCGCCACCGCAGCACCTCCGGCGATGCGCCATGCCCGTGCGTCCACGCCACCTCCGTGCTCACCACCGCTCACCCCGCCGGGCGGTGCCCGGCAGGGTCGTCACTCTAGGTGCGCGAGGAGCCCGAGGTGCCCGGTTCGTGCGGGTCTGCCCCGGGCCGGCGCGGCCCGTCCAGCCACTCACCCGGGACCACGTCGGGCCCCGGGGGCAGCCCCGCGCCGCGGCGCGCGTCGTCGTCGTCGCCCTCCGGAGCGTCGAGGGAGCGGTCGCGCAGCTGCTCCTCGCGGGCCCGGGCGGCGGCCTCCTCCACCGCGGCGCGGTGGCGGATCCGCCGCATGCGGTGCACGAGGTTGATGATGAGCAGGATCGAGACGAACACCACCGCGGCGGTGGCCAGGAAGCCGATGACGCCGGGCGTCACCGTGTTCGGGTCCAGCTGGCGCGGGCCCCCCGTGGGCGCGGGGACCGGGTTGGGCCCCAGGCCGCCCAGGAGCACGTCCCCGGTGAGCCGGGAGCCCAGGAGCGGGCTCACGCGGCGCTGCCGGCTGCCAGGTGCTCGCGGACCCCCGTGAACAGGTCGTCCTCGACGTCGCCGTCGACGCGCGCGGGCAGGGCCACGCGCGAGCGGGCCAGCTCGAAGTCCTCCGTCGGCCACAGCCGGGCCTCGAGGTCGCGGCCCGCGGCGAACCAGAAGCCGTCCGGGTCGATCTGGGTGGCGTGGGCGAGCAGGGCGGCGTCCCGCTGGGCGAAGAAGTCCGCGACCGGCACGCGCGTGGTGACCGGGCGCTCCTCGCGCTCCTCCCACCGCTTCATCCACTCCGTGTACGGAGACTCGCCGCGCTCGCGCAGGAGGTGCTCGTGGATGGCGAGGATCCGGCCGCGCGACATGGTGTTGTAGTAGAGCTTCAGCGGCTCCCAGGGCTCGCCCTCGCCGGGGTAGGCGCCGGGGTCGCCCGCGGCGTCGAACGCCGCCACCGAGACCTTGTGGCACATGATGTGGTCGGGGTGGGGGTAGCCGCCGTTCTCGTCGTACGTCGTCATGACGTGCGGCTTGAACCGGCGGACCAGGCGGACCAGGGCCTCGGCGGCCACGTGCACGGGCTCCAGGGCGAAGCAGCCGTCCGGCAGCGGCGGCAGCGGGTCGCCCTCGGGCAGGCCCGAGTCGACGAAGCCCAGCCACTCGTGCTGCACGCCGAGGGCGGCGGCGGCCGCGGCCATCTCCTCGCGGCGGACCTGGGAGATGTCGCGCAGGACGCGCGGGTCGTCGGCGAGCTGCGGGTTGAGGATCGAGCCGCGCTCACCGCCGGTGCAGCTGACCACCAGCACCTCGACGCCCTCGCTGACGTAGCGGGCGCAGGTGGCGGCGCCCTTGCTCGACTCGTCGTCGGGGTGGGCGTGGACGGCCATGAGCCGCAGCGGCTCGGCGTGGCGGGGCAGGGGACTGCTCACAGGAGGTGACCTCCGGGCGGGTGGGTGGGGGACAATCATCTCGCACGCCCGTCCCCGGCACCCGCCGCACCCGCCTCCCTCGTCCTCGCAGGAGCACCCGACCGTGACCAGCGCCCCGCAGTCCGCGCCCACCCGGCCCGCCGGCCGGTACGGGACGCGCGGCCCGCTGCGACGGCGGCTGCGGCTGGTGGTCTCGGTGGTGCTGGGCCTCGCGCTGGCCGCGTGGGCGGTGTGGGCCGGCCTGGGCAGCGCCTCCTCGCACGTCCAGGCGTCCGAGCAGAGCTACCAGGTGGTGGACGACGCCACCACCGTCGTCGTCTTCAGCGTCGCCAAGCCGGCGGACGCGTCGGTCGTGTGCCGGGTGCAGGCGCTCAGCTCCACCGCCGCCGTGGTCGGCCTGCAGGAGGTCCCCGTCGGCGCCGCCGACGGCGCGGCGAGCGTCCACACGGTCACCGTGAAGACGCAGCAGAGGGCCGTCACGGGCGTCGTCGACGACTGCGTCCCCGCCTGAGCACGCGGGCTGGCGCGCGAGGCCGCGCGCTCACCGCTGGTAACCTCGCCGTTTCTGCTCCCCGCCGACGCAGAGCCGACGCCGGCCGACGCCGGCCGACGCGCCCGGCCATCGCCGTCCTGGTGGTGGAGCACAGCCCTGAGACCGACCGAGGAGGACCGGTGACCGACACCACGCCCGCCACCACCTGGCTGACGCAGGAGGCCTACGACCGCCTCCAGGCCGAGCACGCCCACCTGACCGGCCCGGGCCGGACCGAGATCACCCAGCGCATCGACGCCGCCCGCCAGGAGGGCGACCTCAAGGAGAACGGCGGCTACCACGCCGCCAAGGACGAGCAGGGGAAGATGGAGGCCCGCATCCGCCAGCTCGAGCAGCTGCTGCGCGAGGCGCAGGTCGGCCAGGCCCCTGCCGCCGCGGACGGCGTGGTCGCCCCGGGCACCGTGGTCTCCGCCACCGTGAACGGCAGCATGAAGATGCGCTTCCTGCTCGGCAGCCGCGAGGCCGTGGGCACCACCGACCTCGACGTGTACAGCGAGAAGTCGCCCATCGGCTCGGCGGTGCTGGGCAAGAAGAAGGGCGACTCGGCCAGCTACACCGCGCCGAACGGCAAGGAGCTCTCCGTGGTCGTGGACGACGTCGAGGCCTACGCCGGCTGACGCCCCCGCCGCACCCCAGAGGCGCCCCACCCCGCTCCGGGGTGGGGCGCCTCTGGCGTGGACGACGTGGTCAGCGAGCGGCAGACCGCTTGAACTGCCGCGTGGCCAGCGGCAGGAACACCGCCACGAGCACCACCGACCAGATCAGCGTGTAGAGGGCCGCGTGCTGCAGCGGCCACGCACCGGAGCCACCGCTCAGCGACGGGTTGCCGAACAGGTCGCGGCTGGCCTGCGTCACCGCCGACACGGGGTTCCAGTCCGCGATGACGCGCAGCACCGCCGGGAAGTTGTTCGTGGGCACGAAGGTGTTGGCGATGAACGTGATCGGGAAGATCACGATGAAGCTGACGTTGTTGAACACCTCGGGGCTGCGCACCACGAGCCCGACCAGCGCCATGACCCACGAGCAGGCGTACGCGAACAGGAGCAGGAGGGCGAAGCCCGCCAGCGCCTCCAGCGGCGAGGTGGTGATGCGCCAGCCGACCGCCAGGCCGGTCGCCGTCATGATGAGGATGACGAGCACGTTGGTGACCACGTCGGAGCTGGTGCGGCCCACGAGCACCGCCGACGGCGCGATGGGCAGCGACCGGAACCTGTCGATGATGCCCTTCTGCATGTCGTCGGCCAGGCCGCTGCCGGTCACCGTGGCTCCGAAGATCACGGTCTGGGCGAAGATGCCCGGCACGAGGAACTCCGCGTAGCTGGTCCCCGCGGGCACCGGGATGGCGCTGCCGAAGACGAAGACGAACAGCAGGATGAACATGATCGGCGAGATGAGCGTGCCGACCAGGAGGTCCGGCACGCGGCGCACCTTGATGAGGTTGCGCTGGGCGATGGTCGCCCCGTCGCTGATGGCCGACCCGAGTGCGCTCACGACCGCACCTCCACCTTCTGCTCGTCGGCCCCGGCGGCCTCGTCGGTGCGCTTGCCGGTGAGGGTCAGGAACACGTCGTCCATGGTCGGGCGGCGGGTGCCGGCGTCGGACAGGTGCACGCCGCGCTCCTCCAGCTGCGCCAGCAGCCGGACGAGCACCGCCGCGCCGCCCTCGACGGGCGCGGTGAGCCGCCGCGTGTGCTGCTCGACCTCCACCTCTCCCACGGCCACGGCGGCCAGCAGGGAGCGGACGGTCTCGAGGTGGGCGGCGTCGTCGACGACGAGCTCCACCCGCTCCCCTCCGACCTGGGCCTTGAGCTGGTCGGAGGTGCCGCGGGCGATGGCGCGCCCGTGGTCGATGACCACGATGTCGTCCGCGAGCAGGTCGGCCTCCTCGAGGTACTGGGTGGTCAGCACCACCGTGGTGCCGCCGCGGACCATGCCCTGCAGCAGCTCCCACATGTCGGCGCGGCTGCGCGGGTCGAGCCCGGTGGTGGGCTCGTCCAGGAACAGCACCGGCGGGTGGTTGACCAGCGCGCCGGCCAGGTCGAGCCGGCGCCGCATCCCGCCGGAGTAGCCCTTCACCGGGCGGTCCGCCGCGTCTGTGAGGCTGAACAGCTCCAGGAGCTCGCGGGCGCGCTCCGCCGCTCGCCGGCCCCCCTGGTGGTAGAGCTTGCCGACCATCCGCAGGTTCTCGAAGCCGGTGAGGTACTCGTCCACCGCGGCGTACTGCCCCGAGACGCCGATCCTGCGCCGGACCTCCTGGGGGTCTCGCAGCACGTCCACCCCCGCCACGTGCGCCTCGCCGGCGTCGGGCGCGAGGAGCGTGGTGAGGATCCGCACCGTGGTGGTCTTGCCGGCGCCGTTGGGCCCGAGCAGGCCCAGCACGGTGCCCTCGGGCACGTCCAGGTCGACGCCGTCGAGGGCGCGCGTCACCCCGCCGCCCCGCCCCGGCTTCCCGTAGGTCTTCACCAGGCCCCTGGCCCGCACCGCGAGCCCCTGGCCGCCGCCCGTCACGTCCGCGTCCCCGTCACGAGCAGCACGCTAGGGGCGTCCACCGACACCCGGCGCCCCGGACGCGCCCGTTCAGCCGACGTGCACCTCGTAGCCGGCGCGGCGCAGCGCCGCCACCACCCCCTCGGCGTGCGCGGGGCCCTGCGTCTGCAGGCGCAGGTCCACCTCGACCTCGTCCACCGCGGCGCGCTCGGAGGTCCGCCCGTGGCCCACGTCGCTGACGTCGGCCCCGACCTCCGCCACGAGCGCGAGCAGCGCCGCGAGCGCCCCCGGCCGGTCGGGCACGCGGCGCACGGTCAGGGTGAGGAAGCGCCCCGCGGCGGCCATGCCGTGGCGGATGACGCGCATGAGGAGCAGCGGGTCGACGTTGCCCCCGGAGACCACCACGCCCACGGGCGGCTCGAAGGCGGTGGGGTCGGCGAGCAGCGCGGCCACCCCCACCGCGCCCCCGGGCTCCACCACCAGCTTGGCCCGCTCGAGCATGAGCAGGAGCGCGCGGGAGACGTCCTCCTCGGTGACGGTGACGACGTCGGACGGCGAGAGCAGCGCCTGCACCACCCCGAAGGGCACGTCGCCGGGACGGGCGACGGCGATGCCGTCGGCCATGGTGGACATCCGCGCCAGCGGCACCGGGTGCCCGGCCGCCAGCGAGCCCGGCCACGCCGCGGCCTGCGCCGCCTGCACCCCCACCACGCGGACCCCGGGCGCGACGCCCGAGAGCGCGGCGGCCACCCCGGCGAGCAGCCCGCCGCCGCCCAGGCACACCAGCACCGTGCGCAGGCCAGCCACCTGCTCGGCCAGCTCCAGGCCCACCGTCCCCTGCCCGGCCACCACGTCGGGGTGGTCGAAGGGGTGCACGAGCACCGCCCCGGTGCGCTCGACGTGCTCGCGCGCGGCCACCAGGGCCTCGTCCACGGTGGTCCCGGCCAGCTCCACGCGGGCGCCGTAGCGGCCCGTCGCCTCGAGCTTGGGCAACGACGCCCCGACCGGCATGAACACGGTGGCGGGGGCGCCCAGCGCGCGGGCGGCGATCGCCACGCCCTGCGCGTGGTTGCCGGCGCTGGCGGCCACCAGGCCCCGCCGGAGCTCGGCGTCGGACAGGCGCGCCGCGCGGACGTAGGCGCCGCGGACCTTGAACGACCCGCCGCGCTGGAGGTTCTCGCACTTGAGGTGGACCGGCCCGCCCACGAGGTCGCTGAGGGCCCGGCTGCGCACCACCGGGGTGCGCCGGACCACCCCCTCGAGCAGCGGGCGCGCCGCCAGCACGTCCTGCGGCCCCACCGGCGGCACGAGCGTCACCCGGTCACCGAGCGCCGTCGTCCCCGGCGCGCGCGTCCAGCCGCCCGGGAGCGGGCGGCTCGCCCTCCTCGCGGGCCTGGCGGGCGGCGACCTCGTCCGCGTCACGGCGCTCCGCGTCGGACGTGGCTTCCTCGCCCTCGCCCTCGTCGTCGTCGTGGAAGTGCTGGACGAGGCCCTTCGGCAGCGCCGCGTCGCCCCTCACCAGGTAGACGACCACCGTGTTGGCCACGGCGATGATCGGGACGGCGAAGAGCACGCCGGGGATGCCGGCGAGGGTGGCGCCGGCGGCGATGGCCACGAAGACGGCCAGCGGGTGCACCGAGACGGCCTTGCCCAGCAGGAACGGCTGCAGCACGTGGCTCTCGAGCTGCTGCACGAGCAGCACCACGCCGAGCATCAGCAGCGCCTTGACGGGACCGACGGCCACCAGGCCCACGAGCACCGCGACGGCGCCCGTGACCACGGCGCCGACGATCGGCACGAACGCGCCGAGGAAGACGAGCACGGCCAGCGGCACCGCCAGCGGGATGCCCAGGATGAACGCCCCCAGGCCGATCCCGACGGCGTCGACGGCCGCCACGATGATCGTGGCCCGCACGTAGGAGGTCAGCGTGACCCAGCCGCGGTGCATGGCGGCGTCGAACGGCGCCTCGGCGGGGGCCGGCAGCAGCCGCACCAGCCAGGACCAGACGCGGCGGCCGTCCCAGGTGAGGAAGATCGTGAAGAAGAGCACGAGGAAGGACCCGGTGAGCACCGTGGCCGCCGTGCCGCCCACCGCCACGGCGCCGTTGACCAGCGACTGGCTGTTCTGCTGCAGCGCCGAGCGGGCCTGGGTGATGTAGTCGTTGATCTGGCCGCTCGACAGGCCCAGAGGGCCGTTGGACAGCCACGTCTGCAGCTGGGTGATGCCCTGGGACGCGGACGCGGCGAGGTCGTCGAAGCCGGAGGCGATCTGGGTGACCACCAGCGTGAAGAGCCCGACGATGAGGGCGATGCCCAGCAGCAGGCTCACGAGGGTCGCGACGACGCGGGGCCACCCGTGCCGGTCGAGGAAGTCGACGAACGGCACGAGCAGCGCCACGAGCAGCAGCGCCACGAACAGCGCCGTGGTGAGCTCGGAGAAGTACGCCAGCACCTGCCCGAGCCCGTAGAGGACCGCGGCGACGACGACGATGCGCCACGCCCACGCCCCGGCCACGCGCACCGGGAACGGGACGGCGTCGGCCGCCTCCCGGTGCGGGCGCGGCGTGCGGGTCAGTCGGCTCTGGGTGGGAGGCACGCCCGCCAGTGTGGCGGGGCCGTCAGCCGAGTGCGCGGTCGAGGTCCCCGATCAGGTCGTCGAGGTCCTCGAGTCCCACGGACAGGCGAACCAGGTCGTCCGGGACCTCCAGCGCCGAGCCCGCCACCGACGCGTGCGTCATGGCGGCCGGGTGCTCGATGAGGGACTCCACGCCGCCGAGGGACTCGGCGAGGGTGAAGACCTGCGCGCGCTCGCACACCCGCAGCGCCTTCTCGCGCGAGCCCACGCGGAAGCTCACCATGCCGCCGCCGCGGCGCATCTGCTTCGCGGCGACGTCGTGGCCGGGGTGTCCGGCCAAGCCGGGGTGCAGCACCGTGGTGACGCCGGGGTGCTCGGACAGCCACGCCGCGACGGCCTCGGCGGAGTCGCAGTGGCGCTCCATCCGCACGGCCAGGGTCTTGAGCCCGCGCAGCACCAGCCACGCGTCGAACGGACCGGCGACGGCGCCCATGGCGTTCTGGTGGAAGCCGACGGCCTCGGCCACGGCCTCGAGGTGGTCGCCCTGGCCGACCACCAGCGCGCCGCCGACCACGTCGGAGTGGCCGCCGCAGTACTTGGTGGTCGAGTGGACGACGACGTCCGCGCCGAGGGACAGCGGCTGCTGCAGGTAGGGGGTGGCGAAGGTGTTGTCGACGGCGAGCAGCGCCCCGGCCTCGTGCGCGACGGCCGCGAGCGCGCCGATGTCGCCGACCGTCAGCAGCGGGTTGGTGGGCGTCTCGGCCCAGACGAGCTTGGTGCGGCCGGGCTGCACGGCGGCGGCCACGGCGTCGGCGTCGGAGATGTCGGCGGGGGTGTGCTCCACCCCCCAGCGGCCCAGCACGCGGGCGATGAGGCGGTAGGTGCCGCCGTAGGCGTCGTCGGGGACCACGACGTGGTCGCCCGGGGTCAGCACCGAGCGCAGCAGCGTGTCCTCGGCGGCCAGGCCGGAGGCGAACGCGTACGCGGAGCGACCGCCCTCCAGCGAGGCCAGGCACTCCTGGAGGGCGTCGCGGGTGGGGCTGGCGGAGCGGGAGTACTCGTAGCCCGAGCGCAGCCCGCCGACGCCGTCCTGCTTGTAGGTGGTGGACACGCTGATCGACGGGATGACCGCGCCGGTGCGCGGGTCGGGCTCGGAGCCCGCGTGGATCGCGCGCGTGGAGAAACCGCTGCCGGACCAGTCGTGCTGCTCGCTCACGCGCCCGAGGCTACGGCCCCTGCGCCGTCGTCGTCCTCGGCGCCGGCCGCAGCGGGATGGATCGCGCGCGACGCGGCGTTGAGGAGAGCAGTACCCGAACGTCTGGAGGAACCGCGCATGGCCCTGTTCGGCAGCTCGCTGAAGTCCCGCATGGTGACCCGCGAGGAGGCGCTGCCCGGCCGCGACGTCCGCCCGTACCCCGTCCCGACCCACCACGCGGTGCTCGGCACGCCGCTGGAGGGCCCGTGGCCCGAGGGCACCCAGGTGCTCTACGTGGCGATGGGCTGCTTCTGGGGCGCCGAGCGCACGTTCTGGCGCCAGCCGGGCGTCGTGACCACGTCGGTCGGCTACACGGGCGGCTTCACGCCCAACCCCTGGTACGAGGAGACCGTCACGGGGCGCACCGGCCACACCGAGGCCGTGATGGTGGCCTACGACCCGTCGCTGACCTCAGCGGAGGCGCTGCTCAAGGTGTTCTGGGAGTCGCACGACCCGTCCCAGGTGAACCGCCAGGGCAACGACGTCGGCACCACGTACCGCTCGGCGGTCTACTGGACCACCGAGGAGCAGCGCGAGGCGGTGGAGCGCACCAAGGCCGCGTTCGAGCCGAAGCTGCGCGAGGCCGGGTACGGCCCGGTGGCCACGGAGCTGCGGTCCGCGGCGGACGCCGGCCCCTACTACCTCGCCGAGGACTACCACCAGCAGTACCTGCACAAGGTGCCGAACGGCTACTGCGGCCTGGGCGGCACGGGCGTGTCCTGCCCGGTGGGCGTCGTCGGCGCCTGACCGCTCCGCTCTTCTGGCTCAGGGTGGCCCTGGTCCGGTCCGACCGGACCAGGGCCACCCTGAGCCATGAGCACTGACCAGCCCGGGGACCAGCCCGGACACGACGTCGCCTGGTGGGACGCCAAGCACCGCGACCGCCCCGTCCACGACGACGTCGACCCGTCCGTCCGCGCCGCCTGCGTCCCGCTGCAGCCCGCTCCCGGCGGCGCCGTCGACCTGGCCTGTGGCACCGGGCGCCACGCGCGCTGGCTCGCGCACCGCGGCTGGGAGGTGACGGGCGTCGACTCCTCCCCCGGCGGCCTGGAGGTCGCGCAGCGCGCAGCGCAGGAGCAGGCCGTGGACCAGCGGTGCCGCTGGGTGGTCGCAGACGCCCGCGGCTGGCAGCCGGAGGCGCCGGTGGCGCTGGTGGTGGTGGCCCTCGTCGCCTTACCTCGGCTGGTGGAGCGCGCGGCGCAGTGGCTGGCTCCGGGTGGTCGCGTCGTCGTCGTCGGGCACGCCCTGGCCAACGCCTCCCGCGGTGTCGGGGGGCCGCGCGACGCCAGGCTCCTCCACGACGTCGCCGCCCTGCGCGAGCGGGCGCGGGACGCCGGGATGCGGGTCCGCCTCGCGGCGGAGGTGGAGCGCCCGGTGGTCTGGGACGACGACGAGCGACGGGTCCAGGTGGACGCCGTCCTCGTCGCGGACCGCCGCCCCTGAGAGGTCCGGTCTCGCCGTCTGCGCGGCACGTGCGACGACCGCGGGCGGCGGGAGACGACGAAGGCCCTGCACCTCAGCGGGTGCAGGGCCTTCGGAGCGCGTCGGCGGCCCGGGGGCCGCCGCGCTGGCTCAGCGGTTGACCGCGGCCGGCGGGACGGAGGGCAGCACGACGCCCCAGCCGTCGTGGCTGCGGGGAGCCGGGCGGTGGGCGTAGCCGTCCCCGTCGATGACGCGGGCGAGCGCGTACAGGGCGCCGAGCGAGACGAGGGACAGGGCCAGGAGGAGCAGGAAGACCGTCATGGATCCATCGTCGACCGTGATTGGCACGAATGCACCAGGCCAATCGAGAATCAGTGGCCTGGACTGCGCCGTTCGGGGACACGGCCGACTGACGAGAGTGACCTGGGACATCCGGAGCCCCTTCCGAGACCAGACCAATCGTGGCAAGGTGGCCTGGTGTCGATGACCACCGGGCCCCTCAGCACCGTGGGGGCGGGCACCTCGGCCACGTCCGCCGCCCGCCTCGCCGAGCTCATCGGACCCGGCACCCTCCACCCGCCCCTCTACACCAGCCTCGCGAGCGGCATCCAGGGCCTCGTGAGCGACGGGCGCCTCGGGGTGGGCGTGCGCCTGCCCGCTGAGCGCGAGCTCGCCCACGCACTGGGCGTCAGCCGCGTCACCGTCTCGGCCGCCTACGGCAGGCTGCGCGAGGCCGGCTGGGCCGACGCGCTGCAGGGCTCCGGCACCTGGACGCAGCTGCCCGCCACGAGCGGCGTCGTCGCCGCGTGGGTGCCGGGCAGCGCGCGCGAGGGGGTGCTCGACCTCTCCTACGCCGCTCCCCCCGGCCCGCCCGAGGTCGCCGACGCCTACGCCCAGGCGCTGGCCGAGCTGCCCCGCCACCTCGGCGGCCACGGGTACGCCCCGCTGGGGCTGGGCGACCTGCGCGCCCGCATCGCCGCCCGCTACACCGCCCGCGGCCTGCCGACCACCCCCGAGCAGGTGCTCGTCACCTGCGGCGCCGGGGGCGCCGTCAGCTCGGCGCTGCGCACCGTGCTCGGAGCCGGGGACCGCCTCGTGGTGGAGCACCCGGTCTGGCCCAACGCCCTCGACGTCGCCCGCGAGCTGCGGGCGCGGCTCGTGCCGGTCCCCCGCGACCTCGCGTCCGGCCCCGGCTTCGTCACCGCGGCGCACCGCGCGGCGCGCCAGACCTCGGCGCGCGCGCTGTACGTCGTCCCCGACTTCTCCAACCCCACTGGCGCCACGCTCACCGAGGGCGACCGCCGCTCGCTGCTCGTCTCCATGCAGCAGCAGGAGGTCACCGTGGTCGCGGACGAGGCCCTGGCGGACCTCGCCCTCGACGGCCAGGAGCCGCTCGCCCCGCTGGCCGCCCACGGCCGGCCCGGCACCGTGCTGAGCGCCGGGTCCATCAGCAAGGCGGTGTGGGCCGGCGTGCGCACCGGGTGGCTGCGCGCCGAGCCCGACGTCATCGCCCGCGCCGCCGCGGCCGCCTCCCGCGACCACGGGTCGTTCTCGCTGGTGGACCAGCTGGCCGCGTGCGCGCTGCTGGACTCCTACGACGGCATCGCCGCCCGCCGCCGCGTGCAGCTGCGCGCGCAGCGCGACGCGCTGGTCGCAGCGCTGCGCACCCACCTGCCCGACTGGGAGGTGCCGGTGCCGCCGGGCGGGCAGTCGCTGTGGTGCCACCTGCCCCCGGAGGTCTCCTCCTCGGTGCTGGTCGACACCGCCGAGCAGCTGGGCCTGCGGCTGGCCACCGGGTCCCGCTTCGGCGCCGGGCACGCCTTCGACGACCGGCTGCGGCTGCCCTTCACCGCCCCCGCGGCGGACCTCGAGCGCGCGGTGCAGTTGCTGGTGGAGGCCACCGGCGCCAGCGCCGGCCGCTCCCCCGCCGCTCCCCGTCGCCACCTCGTCTGACCAGCACCGACAGCAGCCCCGACAGCAGCACCGACAGCAGCCCCTGGCCCCTCGGACGGCGGTGGCACGAGGACGACGACGGCGTTAGCGTCCGCGCCGTGACCTCCTCTGCCGACGCCTTCGTCGCCGCGGTCCGCGACGCCTACGCCACCACCGGCCCGGCCGTGCAGCTCGGCGCGCTCGTCGTGGACGGCACCGCCCACCCCGACGCGCCCGTGCAGCTGCCGCTGTCCGTGCTCAACCGGCACGGCCTCGTGGCCGGCGCCACCGGCACGGGCAAGACCAAGACGCTGCAGCTGGTCGCCGAGCAGCTCAGCGCCCACGGCGTGCCGACGTTCCTCACCGACGTCAAGGGGGACCTGTCAGGCATCGCGCTGCCCGGCCAGGCGTCCGACCGGGTGACCTCGCGCGCCGCCGACGTCGGCCAGCAGTGGGCGCCCTCGGGCTGCCCCACCGAGCTGCTCGCGCTCGGCGGGATCGGCACCGGCGTGCCCGTGCGCGCCACCATCACGAGCTTCGGGCCGGCGCTGCTGGCGCGCGTGCTGGACCTGTCCGACGTCCAGGCCTCCTCCTTGGCGCTGGTCTTCCACTGGGCGGACAAGGCCGGGCTGCCGCTGCTCGACCTGGCGGACCTGCGCGCCGTCATCACCCACCTGGTCTCCCCCGAGGGCAAGGCCGACCTCGAGGGCCTGGGCGGTCTGAGCAAGCAGACCGCCGGGGTGCTGCTGCGCGAGCTGCTCGCCTTCGCCGACGGCGGCGCCGACGCCTTCTTCGGCGAGCCGGAGCTCGACGTCCACGACCTCCTGCGCACCGCGCCCGCCGCCGACGGCAGCGCCGGCGAGCGGGGCGTGGTCTCGTGCCTGGAGCTGCCCGCGGTGCAGGGCCGCCCGGCGCTGTTCAGCACCTTCCTGCTGTGGCTGCTCGCCGAGCTCTTCGAGGAGCTGCCCGAGGTCGGCGACCTCGACAAGCCGAAGCTCGTGTTCTTCTTCGACGAGGCGCACCTGCTCTTCACCGGCGCCAGCAAGGACTTCGTGGCGCAGGTGGCGCAGACGGTGCGGCTGGTGCGCTCCAAGGGCGTCGGGGTGGTGTTCGTGACGCAGAGCCCCACCGACCTGCCCAAGGAGGTGCTGGCCCAGCTCGGGTCTCGCGTGCAGCACGCGCTGCGAGCCTTCACCCCCGACGACGCCAAGGCGCTGCGCGCCACCGCCTCGACCTACCCGAAGAGCGACCAGTACGACACCGAGACGCTGCTGACCAGCGTCGGCACCGGCGAGGCCGTCGTGACGGTGCTGTCGGAGAACGGCGTGCCCACGCCCGTGGCGTGGACCCGGCTGCGCGCCCCGCAGTCGCTCATGGCGCCGGCGCCGGAGGCCGAGCAGCAGCGGATCGTGGCCGCCTCATCGCTGCAGGCGGAGTACGGCACGCCGATCGACAGGGACTCCGCCTACGAGCGCCTGACGCGCAAGACCGCGGCGCCGCCGCGCGGGGCCGGGCAGCCGGCGCCCTCGCCGTCGTCGTCCCCGGAGCCGGCCCGGGAGCCAGCACCGGCGCGGCGGGAGGCCGGACCGCAGGAGCGCTCGGTGGTGGAGCAGGTGCTCGGGTCGTCGGCGTTCCGCAGCTTCGCGCGGTCAGCGGCGTCGAGCCTGGGCCGGGAGATCACCCGGAGCCTGTTCGGCGTGCGCCGGCGCTGAGCCGGCGCACGCCGACGGGCGTCAGCGGCGGCTGGCGAGGAAGGCGAGCAGGTCGGCGCGGGTGACCACGCCGGCGGGCTTGCCGTCCACGGCCACGAGCACGGCGCGGTGCAGGCGCAGGGTCTCGCGCAGGTCGGTGATGGGCTCCCCCGCGCCGACCAGCGGCAGCGGCTCGACCATGTGCTTGCTCACCGCGTCGGACAGCGAGGCCGCCCCGGAGAACACCGCCTCCAGCAGGCCCTCCTCGGTGACCGAGCCGGCCACCTCACCGGCCATGACCGGCGGCTCCGCGCCGACGACCGGCATCTGGGAGACCTGGTACTCGCGGAGGATCTCGATGGCGTCGTGCACGGTCTCGGTGGGGTGGGTGTGCACGAGGTCGGGCAGCCGCCCGGACTTGCCGCGCAGCACGTCACCCGCCGTCGCTCCCCCGACGGCGGCGGTGCCGGGCGCATCGACGTCGAAGCCGTAGGAGCGCATCCACGCGTCGTTGTAGATCTTGCCGAGGTAGCCGCGGCCCGAGTCGGGCAGCAGGACGACGACGACGGCGTCAGCCGGCAGGTCCTTCGCGATGCGCAGCGCGCCCACCACGGCCATGCCGCACGAGCCGCCGACGAGCAGCCCCTCCTCGCGGGCGAGGCGGCGCGTCATGGCGAACGCCTCGGCGTCGGAGACGGCGACCACCTCGTCGGGCACGGACGGGTCGTAGGCGGGGGGCCAGATGTCCTCCCCGACGCCCTCGACGAGGTAGGGGCGTCCGGTGCCCCCGGAGTAGACCGAGCCCTCGGGGTCGACGCCGACCACGCGCACGGGACGGGCGGTGCCGTCCTCGCCGAGGCGGTCGCGGCTGGCGTCCTTGAGGTAGCGGCCGGTGCCGGTGATGGTGCCGCCGGTGCCGACGCCCGCCACGAAGTGGGTCAGGCGGCCGTCGGTGTCCTTCCAGATCTCCGGGCCGGTGGAGGCGTAGTGGCTGGCCGGGCCCGCGGGGTTGGAGTACTGGTCGGGCTTCCACCCGCCCGGGGTCTCCGCGGCGATGCGGTCCGAGACGGAGTAGTAGCTCTCGGGGCTGTCGGGGGCCACGGCGGTCGGCGTGACGACCACCTCGGCGCCGTAGGCGCGCAGCACGTCGCGCTTCTCCACGCCCACCTTGTCGGGGCAGACGAAGATGCAGCGGTAGCCCTTGCGCTGGGCGACCAGGGCCAGGCCCACCCCGGTGTTGCCGCTGGTCGGCTCGACGATCGTGCCACCGGGCCGCAGCGCGCCGGAGCGCTCCGCCTCCTCGATCATCCGCTCGGCGATGCGGTCCTTCACGGAGCCACCGGGGTTGAGGTACTCGACCTTCGCCAGCACGGTGGCGGCGATCCCCTCGGTGACGCGGTTCAGCTTGACCAGCGGCGTGCCGCCGATCAGGTCGACGATGCTCTCGGCGTACTGCACGCCCGGCATCCTCCCATCCCGTCGGTGGGTCAGAGGGAGCGGCGCAGGGCCTCCAGCCGGTGGGCAGCGCGCTCCAGGGCGGCGGCGTCGCCGACGTCGAGCAGGTCGCGGCCGAGCACGGCCACCTGGTCGCCCAGGGCGCGGTCCTCCAGGACGGGGACGACGACGGGCACCCGCCCCTCCGCGGAGGCTGCCTCGTCCGCCAGCTCCTGCAGGACCGGGCGCACCGCGTCCGCTGGTGAGGGGCCGCCGCCGTCCGCGGGCCGGGACAGACGGGTCGGGCCGAGCGCCGCCAGGCGGGTCAGGACCCGCCCGAGCTCGCGCTCGGCCCGTTCGCGCGGTGCAGAGGTCACCGCATCATGCTGTCAGCACTGCTGACCGCTGCTCAGTCCCCGGCCATCGAGCGGATGATCGACAGGATGCGCAGCAGCTCGACGTACAGCCAGACCAGCGTGACCGTGAGGCCGAACGCGGCCGTCCAGGCGTAGCGCTGCGGGATGCCGTTGCGCACGCCCTGCTCGATGAAGTCGAAGTCGAGCACCAGCGAGAGGGACGCGAGGACCGCGCCGATCGCCCCGACAGCCAGGCCCAGAGGGCCCGCCCACAGGTTCAGCCCGTTGCCGAACAGCGCGAAGATGAAGTTCACCAGGCAGAACACCGCGTAGCCGAGCACCGCTCCGATGAGGATCCGGCGGAACTTCGGCGTGGCCCGCACGGCACCGCTGCGGTACAGCACGAGCATCACGGCGAAGACCGCCACGGTGGCGATGACCGCCTGCAGCGCGACGCTGCTGCCCGCGTACTGGACGTCGATGAACTTGCTGATGCCGCCGATGAAGAGCCCCTGCAGGGCGGCGTAGGCGAGGATCAGGACGGGGCTGGGCTCGCGCTTGAAGGAGTTGACCAGGCCCAGCACCAGGCCGCCCAGCGCTCCGACGATCATCAGGAGCGGGTTGCCGAGGAGGTAGCTCACCCCTGCGAGCACCACGACGGTGCCCAGCGTCATGCCGGCGCGCACCACGACGTCGTCGTAGGTCATCCGGCCGGTCTCGGCGGGGCCCGCCGAGGGGGCGGAGTACATCTCCTCGAGCGTCGGCTGGCCGTACGAGGCGGTGCTCGCGCCACCGCGGGGGGTGGCGTCGAAGCCCGCGTAGCCACCGCGCTTGAACTGCGGCGCGTTGCGCAGCGCCGGGTTGTTGCTCTCCATGCGCGTCCTTCCGAGGACTCGACACCGGCGGGCGCCGGTCTCGAGCCCCAATGGTAATGGATTGGTAAAGAACCGCGCGCAGGAGACGCGCCCGGACGGGCGCACGAGCGGTCCCCGCAGGAGCTGGGACGGCGTCACTGGTGCCCCCGGCGGGGTTCGAACCCGCACTGAGGCGCTTTTAAGGCGCCTGCCTCTGCCGGTTGGGCTACGGGGGCCGGCTGGTGGTGAGCGGCAGGACCACGACGACGGCGGGGCCGGTGCGCGCGCACCGGCCCCGCCGTCGTCGTCAGGTCCTCAGCTCTTGGACGGGGCCGGGTCGCCCACGGGGCGCGGCGCCGGCGGCTTGGCGCCGGCGGCCACGAAGTCCTCGCGGGGGTTGGCCTGGCGGCCGATGGCCACCATGTCGCGCGTGATGCCCATGCCCGACGCGGCCCAGCCGAGGGCGATGCGGACCTTCCGGTCCAGCGTGGGCATCGCGTAGAGGTGGTAGGCGCGGTGCATGACCCAGGCCGGGAAGCCCTTGACCTTCACGCCGAAGGTGTTGGCGACGCCCTTGCCGATGCCGAAGGAGGCGACCGTGCCGATGTACTTGTGGCGGTACTCGGTCAGGCCCTCGCCGCGCAGCGTGGCGACGACGTTGGCGGCCAGCACCTTGGACTCGCGCACGGCGTGCTGGGCGTTGGGCGCGCAGAACTGGCCCGGCTCCTTGGTGAGGTCCGGCACGGCGCACGCGTCGCCGGCGCCCCAGGCGCCCTCGACGACGCCGTCGTCACCGGTCACGCGCAGGTCGGCGCGGACGGTGAGGCGGCCCAGCTTGTCCAGCGGGAGGCCGGTGGCGGCGAGCACGGGGTTGGACTTGATGCCTGCGGTCCACACGACGGTGTCGGTGTCGAACTCGGTGCCGTCGGAGAGCACGGCGTGGCCGCCCTCGATCGACTTGAGCTGGGTGTCGAGGCGGATGTCGATGCCGCGCTCGCGCAGCTGCTGCAGCGACCAGACGCTCATCTCGGGGCCGACCTCGGGCAGGATCCGCCCGAGCGCCTCGACCACGATGAACTTGACCTCGTCCTGGCTGATGCCGGAGTGGTCCTTCACCGAGGCGCGGACCAGGTCCTCCAGCTCGGCCATGGCCTCGATGCCGGCGTAGCCGCCGCCGACGAAGACGAAGGTGAGCGCGCGCGCCTTGGCGGCCGGGTCGGTCATGACCGCGGCGGCGTCGAGGCGGTCGAGGATGTGGTCGCGGCAGGCCGTGGCCTCCTCGACGGACTTGAAGCCGATCGCCTGCTCCATGAGCCCGGGGATCGGGAAGGTGCGCGAGACGGCGCCCAGGCCGATGACCACCTGGTCGTAGGAGATCTCGACCTGCTCGCCCTCCTGGGGCTGCACGAAGGCGACCTTGCGGGCCGGGTCCATGCCGGTCACGGTGCCGGTGACGACGTCGGCGCCCTTGAGCGCCTGGCGCAGGGAGACCACCACGTGGCGGGACTCGATGGAGCCGCCGGCCACCTCGGGCAGGAACGGCGCGTAGGTCATGTAGGGGCGCGGGTCGACGACGACGACCTGCGCCTCGCCGGGCTTGAGCTGCTTCAGCAGGTGGCGCGCCGTGAGCAGGCCCACGAAGCCCCCGCCGAGCAGCAGGATCCGGGGGCGTCCCGCCGCGGCGGGCACAGGGGACTCCAAGGAGGAGGGGGCGGTCATGGGGCCAAATCTAGGGTTCTCCCGGGCGTGACTGCTAACGGGGCCACCAGACTCCGCCGTCAGGAGGCACCCGCCGGGGTGAGCACGAGATCGTCTCCTCCAGTCGGGTCGCGCGCGACCCGAAGCACACCGCGGTGCCCGCTGCGTCATCCGCACGGCCCAGCGCCGAGGCCCGCCAGCGCGGCCGCCAGGCCGAGCGCCTCGTCGAGCATCGCCTCCGTGAGCCTGCCCGTGGAGGTGTTCTGCTGGCTCACGTGGTAGCTGCCCACGAGGTGCACCGCACCGCTGCGGCGCCGGCCGCGCTCGTCGTCGTCGTCCTCCTCCGGGAGGGCCAGGACGGCGCGGGCGCCGTGCCCGAAGCGGGGCGCCGACCGCGGGACGGCCCACCCGAGGCGGCGGGCGCAGGCCAGCGAGGCGTCCCAGGCGATGCCGCCGAGCGCCAGCAGCACCAGGGGCCGCACGAGCTGGACCTCTCGGTCGAGCCACGGCGCGCAGGCGGCGCGCTCGTCGGGGGTGGGGAGGTTGTCGGGCGGGGCGCAGCGCACCGCCGCGGCGATGCGGACGCCGGTCAGGTGCTGGCCGTCTCCGGCGTGGTCGCTGCGCTGCTGGGCCGCGAGGCCCGCGCGGTGCAGGGCGGCGAAGATCCAGTCACCGGAGCGGTCGCCGGTGAAGACGCGCCCCGTGCGGTTGCCGCCGTGGGCGGCGGGCGCCAGGCCCACCACGAGCAGCGGCGCGTGCGGGTCTCCCCAGCCCGGGACCGGACGCCCCCAGTACGGCTGGTCGCGGTAGGCGCGCCGGCCGGTGGCGGCCACCTCCTCGCGCCAGGACACCAGGCGGGGGCAGGCGCGGCAGACCGAGACGCGGGCGTCGAGCTGGGCCGCGGTGCGCGCCGACGCAGCGGCCCGCAGCACGCCGGCCGGCGTGCGCGTGACGCGGGCGCCGGGACCCGCCGGGTCCTCGGGCCAGCCGGTGCCCGGAGCCACCGGCGACGTGGCCGGCAGCCCGGTCAGCGGGTGCGGGAGGAGCTCGGGGCGCTGCGGTGGCACCGCCCCAGTGTGGGCGCCGGACGCCCCGGTCAGGGCTGCGCCGTGGGCGTCGGCTCGGGTGCGGACGGCGCCCCGGTGGCGCTGGCGTCAGGGCTGGGGACCTCGGTGGGCGTCGGGGTCGCGCCGGAGGTCAGCGAGGAGGTCGGCGAGGGGTTCGCGGCGGCGGTGCCGACGCCCAGCAGCGGCGGGAGCGTCGGCTCCGGGAGCGGTGGCGTGGTGGGCACCGCCCCCGCCGCCTGCGCCTGGGCGCGCAGCGGGTAGGTGTTCCAGCGGAGGGCGCCGTCCACGCCGACCGCGGGGACCAGCGGCGAAGGCTGCTGCCCGGACCAGTCGGCCCCGCTCCCCGTCGTCGTGGCGAGCGGCCGGCCGTAGTCGTCCAGCAGCTGCACACCGGTCAGGGGCCGGCCCTGCGCGTCGTAGGGGTAGATGTTCGTGACCACCTGCCCGTCGGACCACACGCCGTGCGAGGTGTCCGGACCGCTGTTCACGTACGAGCTGTCCACGTACACCGGCGGGGGGTTCGCGGCCGCGTAGGCGGCGAACGGCAGGACGACGACGGCGAGCGCGTTGCCCGCCACGAGCAGCGTGCGCTGCCACTGCTCGGTCCAGCTGCGGCGCCCCAGCTCGAGGCTGACGGCGGCGGCGCCGAGCACCAGCAGCAGCGCCAGCAGGCCCTGGGCGCCGAGGAAGGAACCGATGACCCACCCACCGACGGCACCGCGCAGCACCCACCACGCGGGGCGCAGCTGCGCGCCGCGGTCGACGGCGCCGGGCCACCAGGGCCGGGCGCGCAGGGAACCGAGGATCCGCTCGCGGTCCTCCCGGAGCCCGTCCGCGGCCCGGCGCCAGACGCCCCGGGCGGGCGGGCCGGGCAGCACACCGCTGCGGTCGGGCAGGCCGGCGGACGAGCGCAGCTCGTCGGCGTAGGCGCGGGGGCTGCCGAGCCTGTCGAGCAGCGGCGTGGAGGACTCGGCGGCCAGCTCGGCGAGGTCGGCCTCGAGGCCGCCGGTGAGCTCCTCGACCACCTCGACGGGCAGGTCGGCCAGCTCCGCGCGCACCGCGGCGGAGTACCCGCGCGCCTCGGCGGCGGGGTCGAGGCCGGGCGCGGGGACGGGCAGGGTGGTGCTCATCGGGGGTCCCCCTCGGGCGCGAGCAGGTGGTCGACGGTCTCGCTGAACGCGCGCCAGCTCTTGCGCTGGGCCTCGAGCAGCTCCCGGCCGCGGGGGTTGATGCCGTAGTACTTGCGGTGGGGTCCCTCCTCGGAGGGCACCACGTAGCTGCTCAGCGCGCCGGCGGCGTACAGACGCCGCAGCGTGCCGTAGACGGAGGCGTCGCCGACGTCCTCCAGACCGGCGCCGCGCAGGCGCCGCACGACGTCGTAGCCGTAGCCGTCGTCGTCCTCGACCACGGCGAGCACGGCCGCGTCGAGCACCCCCTTGAGGAGCTGCGTGGTGTCCACGCGCCGCACACTACTGCGCGAAGCGCACTACCATCCAGAGCGCCACACCGGTGATCTCCATCGCGTGGGCGCCACGCTGGTCACCGGGTGGTCCTGTGCCCGCTGGGTGGCGTGGTGCCCGGCTCCACGGGCCAGGGGCGGGCAGGAGGCCACCCGGTGGGCGTCAGCCCACCCGGTCCGTGGGAGGCCGAGACGGCCGTCGTCCGCCCACAGGTGGCTCCGGACCCGCCGCCGTCCACAGGGACGCGGACGCGGCCCGTCAGCGCCGGCCGGCACCGGCACGCTCCAGCGATGAGGTCCCAGGTGCCGGCGGTCCTGCGGGCGGCGGGCGGGGTGAGCACGTGGTCCGCGCTGGCCGCCGCCACGAGCGACAGCGCCGTCAACCGAGCCGTCGTCTCCGGCGCCGCGGTGCTGGGCCTGCCCGGCGTGCTGCTGCTGCCCGACGTCGCCGACGACGACGCCGCCCGGCGGCGCGCGGCGCTCGCCTACGCCGGTGACGGCGCGCTGCTCAGCCACACCACCGCACTGCGGGTGCACGGGCTCCCGCTACCGGCGCCAGACCCCGTCGTGCACGTGGTGGTGCCCCACCGGCGCCAGCGCAGGACGGCGCGGGAGCACCCCGTCGCCGTGGTCGTGCACCGGAGCCGGAGCCGCCCGCCGTCGACGGTGCGCGGTGGCGACCCGGTGGTGGCCCTGGAGACGGCGGTGGTGCAGAGCTGGCCGCTGCTGCGGGGCTCCGACCAGCGCGCCCCGGCCCTCGTGGCCGTCCGGCGGCGTCTCACCACGGCGACGGCGCTCCGCGAGGAGCTCCAGCGGCGCCGGGTCCTCGCGCAGCGCCCGGCACTGCTGCGGCTCGTGGAGGCCATCGCCGACGGGTGCCGCAGCGAGCTGGAGCTGTGGGGGTACGAGCAGGTCTTCACCGGCCAGGACTTCGCGGAGCTCAGGCGCCAGGTGGAGGTGGTCGTGGACGGGCGTCTGGCGGTGCTGGACTGCTACGACCCGCGCGCGGCGCTCGCCATCGAGCTCGACGGGCGGCAGTACCACGACTCCCCCCGCGACCGGGAGCGAGACGCCGAGCGCGACGTGAGGCTGGCCAGCGTCGGCATCCAGACCGTGAGGTTCTCGCACCGCCGGCTCACCCGGTCACCGGAGGAGTGCCGCCGTGAGGCCCTGCGCACCCAGGAGACCCGCAGGGCGCAGCTGGCAGGACGTCCGAGGCCCCTCGTCGTCGAGGTCCCCGGACGGGCGGGTGGGGCGCCCCGGCTGCGGCTCGCGCTGCCCGCGGCGGCACCCGGCGCGTGAACGGGTGCGCTGGCGCCCGCTGGGTGCGCTGCTGCCCGGGCCCAGCCCCTCCGGCCGGGCACCAGGACACCCAGCGGGCACGAGCCGACCCAGCGGTCAGCGCAGGAGATCGCCGCAGGAGGTCAGTACAGGAAGAGCGGGAACCACTCCCGCGTGTGGGCGTGCACCAGCACCATGAAGAGGATCGCGTCGAAGGTCAGGTGCACCGCCACGACGTAGCTGAGCGACCGCGTCGTCGCGAAGGTGTACCCCTGGACCAGCGCGAACGGGAAGACCAGCAGCGGCCCCCACTCGCGGAACCCCAGCTCGTGCAGGAACGACGTGAACAGCACGGCCTGCAGCAGGTTGGCCAGCCACACCGGGTGGTGGCGGCGCAGCAGCGTGAACACCGTGCAGATGAAGAACAGCTCGTCCCAGACGCCGAGCGCGTTCGTGCCCAGGAACAGCCGCCCCAGCTCACCGGGGGTCCGCGCGGCCGGCCAGTTCTCGTAGACGCCGCTCGTGATGAGGTAGAACGGCAGGGCGGTCCACCCGAGCACGACGACGGCGGCCAGCCACCACCACTCGAAGCGGTTCCACCGGCGCCCGGTGCCCACCGGGAAGGTGATCGCGTGGTCGCGGAAGACCCACCGCGAGAGGGCGTAGGGCGCCCCGACGGCCACGACCATCGCCGCGCCCATGGTGGTCATGTGCTCCCACGAGGTGTCCGTGGTGACCGGCACGAGGCTCATGGCGCCCAGGCCGAGCGCGGCCAGCAGGTGGTCGCGCCCGTAGGAGGACCGCTCGCGCCGTCCCACCAGGGCGGCGACGACGACGCCGGCCGCGAGCACCGCCCAGCCGCCGGGCCGGACCTCCAGGGCGAAGAGCAGCACGCCCGAGACCACCAGCAGCGCCGACGCCGCCAGCCGCGCCCCGCCGCCCGGTCGGACCGGGTCAGGAGCGGCCTCGGCGGGACCCGCCGCCGTCGTCGTCACGCAGGGGCACCCGCCGCGCGGCGGGCCAGCGCGAGGGCGGTGCCGTCGAGGATGTCGTGCTCGCTGGTGCGGACCTCGGCGACACCGGCGCAGGCGGCCACCCGGCGCACCACCTCGCGCCACACGAGCGCGCCCGCGCCGATGACGTCCACCCGGCCGGGGTGCATGTACGGCAGGGCCGCCCGCTGCTCCCGGGGCATGGCCACCAGGTCGTCGCAGGCGGCGACGACGTCCGCCACGGGGAGCACGGACCCGTGGATCCGCGCGGAGTCGTAGGTGGGCAGGCCCAGCGCGTGCGCGGTGACGGTGGTGACCGTCCCGGCCACGCCCACCAGCGAGCGGGCCTCCTCCAGCGGCACGGCGGCCGCGGCGACGCCGAGGGCGGAGTGCACGTCGGCCACCAGGGCCTCCACCTGGGCGGGCGTCGGCGGGTCGGACAGCGCGTGACGCTCGTGCAGGCGCACGCAGCCGACGTCCACCGAGCGCGCCGCCTGCACGTCGCGCTCCCCCAGCACCAGCTCCGTGGAGCCGCCGCCCAGGTCGCACACGAGGTGCGGGCCGGCCACGCCGGCGCCGGTGAGCTCGCCGGTGGCGCCGAGGAAGCTCAGCGAGGCCTCCTCCGCGCCGGTGATGACCTCCGGTGCCACGCCCAGCAGCTGGCGGACGCCGTCGACGAGGAGGTGGGCGTTGCGGGCGTCGCGGCTGGCGGAGGTCGCCACGAACCGCACGTGGTCGGCGTCCCGGGGCACGCCGTGCTCGACCAGCAGGTCCCTCACCCGCGCGGTCTCGGCCAGCGTGCGCTCCAGCGCCTCCGCCGCGAACTCGCCCGTGGAGTCGACGCCCTGCCCGAGCCGCACCACCTCCATGGTGCGCACGACGTCCGCCAGGGACCGGGGGGCGCCGCTGGCGTCGAACGACACGTCGGCCACCAGCAGGCGCAGGGAGTTGGTGCCGCAGTCGATCGCGGCCACGCGCGCTGTCCGGGTCTCTTCCACGGGCGCCATCCTCCCGGACCCGCCTAGCCTCGAGCGCGTGAGCACCTCGGACGACCGGCGACGCGCGAGCCGCCCCCAGGACGGCGAGGTCGACGTCGTCGTCGTCGGAGCAGGTCCGAACGGACTGTCAGCAGCGGTGGTGCTGGCCAGCGCGGGCCTGCGGGTGCAGGTGCACGAGCAGGCGGCGCAGCCCGGTGGCGGCACGCGGACGGTGGAGAGCACGCTGCCGGGGTTCCGGCACGACCACTGCTCGATCGCCCACCCCGCCGGGGCCGCGAGCCCGTTCTTCGACGCCTTCGACCTGGGCGCCTCCGGGGTGGAGTGGCTGCAGCCGCAGACGCCCTTCGGCCACCCCCTCGACGGCGGCCGCGCCGCGCTGGCCCACCGCGACCTGGAGCGCACGGCCGACGGGCTGGGCCGCGACGGCGCCGCGTGGCGGTCGCTGCTGGGGCCGCTGGTCGAGCGATCGCACGAGGTGGTCTCGCTGACGCAGTCCGACCTGCGGACGTTCCCGGGGGTCCCGCGCTCCGCCGGCGCCGCCGCGGGCACCGCCGCCACGGCGGTGCGCCTCGGCCTGCGGGCGCTGGAGCAGGGCAGCCCCGCGTGGGACCTGCGGTTCCGCACCGACGAGGCGCCCGCGCTCCTGACGGGCGCGTCCGCGCACAACATCGGCGACCCGCGCGACCTGTCGTCGGCGGGCGCCGGCCTGTACCTGGCAGCGATGGCGCACGCCGGCGGCTGGCCCGTGGCGCGCGGCGGCAGCCAGGCGCTGGCGGACGCGCTGGTCGCCGAGCTCGAGCGCCTCGGCGGCTCCGTGGTGCTCGGCCACCGGGTGCACGACCTGTCCGAGCTGCCCCGGGCGCGCGCCCTGCTGCTCGACCTCACGCCGAGCGGTCTGCTCGACGTCGCCGGTGACCGGCTGCCGCCGTCGGTGGCGGCGCAGCTGCGGCGCTACCGCTACGGCGGCGCGGTCTGCAAGGTCGACTACGCGCTGTCGGGTCCCGTGCCGTGGACCGCCCCCGGGCTGGCCGAGGCGGGCACGCTGCACCTCGGCGGCACGCGCGCGGAGGTGCGCGCCGTCGAGCGGGAGGTGCGCGCCGGCCGCCACCCGCGCCGGCCGTTCTGCATCGTCGTCCAGCCCGGTGTGGTGGACCCCACGCGCGCCCCGGCGGGCCGGCACACGCTGTGGACGTACGCGCACGCCCCGCGCGGCTCGCGCCGCGACCTCGAGCCGGAGGTGACCGCGCAGCTGGAGCGCTTCGCGCCGGGGTTCCGCGACCTGGTGCTCGCCAGCACGACGACGACGGCCGCCGAGCTGGGCGCGGAGAACCCGAGCATCCCCGGCGGCGACGTCGCGGCCGGGGCCGTCACGCCGTGGCAGCTGGTGATGCGCCCGCTGCCGCGGTGGGACCCGTACCGGGTGCCGGGGCTCGACGGCACCTACCTCTGCGGCGCAGCGACGCCGCCCGGGCCGGCCGTGCACGGCATGAACGGCGTGCACGCCGCGCGGCGGGTGCTGCGGCAGCGCTTCGGCGACCGCCGCGACCCGCTCGACCTGGTCCGCGCCGCCCGCGCCCCCCTCACCCGTCCGTGATCATGGGCGAGGGACGGGTCAGGAGGGGGCGCCGACCGCCTCGGCGGGGACGGCGCTGGGCAGCAGCACCCGCGCGGTCGTCCCCGTCTCCGGGGTGGACGCGATGACCAGCTGACCGCCGTGGTGCTCCACCAGCGAGCGGGCGATGGTCAGCCCGAGGCCGGCGCCCGGCACCGCGAGCGCCGTGGCGTTGCTGGCGCGGAAGAAGCGCGTGAACAGGCCCCCCTGCTCGGCCAGCGGGATGCCGATGCCGGTGTCCACCACCTCCACGAGGCAGTGGGGCCCGTCGCGCAGCACGCGCACGAGGACGGACCCGCCGGCCGGCGTGAACTTCACCGCGTTGGAGACCAGGCCCGCGAGCGCGCGACCGAGCGAGGCCGGGTCACCCGTGACCCGCAGGGCGCCGACCAGCTCGGCGTCGAGGTCGACGTCCACCTCCAGGTGCACGCCCGAGGCGGTGGCCGGGCCGCGGTGGGAGTCCACCACCTCCCGCACCAGGTCGCCGACGGCGACGGGCTCGTGGACGCCGCGCGGGGCGCCGTCCTCGATGTGGGACAGGGCGAGGAGGTCCTCGATGAGCACGCGCAGGCGCACGGTGTTGCGCTCGACCACGGCGAGCATGCGGTCGACGCCGTCGTCGAGGTCCCCGGCTCCTCCCTCGCGGAGCATCTCCACGTAGCCGGCGATGCTGGTCAGCGGGGTGCGCAGCTCGTGGGAGACGGTGGCGAGGAACGTGGACTTGCGCACGTCCAGCTCGCGCAGCTGCTCCACGAGCGCCTCGGAGCCGGCCAGCAGCCGGGTCACCACCACGGCCCGGCCGAGGTCGGAGGCCACCGAGCGCAGCAGGTCGACCTCCTCGTCGGTCCAGGTGCGCGGACCGTCGTGGGTGAAGACCGTCAGCGCCCCGACGGCGGCCTCACCGGCGCCCACGGGCACCAGCAGCACGGCGGTGGCGCCGGTGCGCTCGGCGAAGTCGACGGTGGCGGGCTCGGCGGAACCGCTGGCCACGAGGGCGGCCAGGTCGGTGACGGAGAAGTGGGCGTCGGCCTCCCAGACCCGCTGGAGCCAGTCCGGCAGGGCCTCGGCGACGTCACCGACGTCCTCCACCACGGGCGGTGCGCCCTCACGGGCCCAGCTGCCCTGCAGCGGGGCCATCGCCGCGCCGGTGGGCCGGCTGGCCTGGTGGGCCCGACCGCCGGTGCCGCCGCGCGGGCCCCAGGGGGCTCCCTGGGCGCCGTCGACGAGCCGCACCCACGCCCGGTCCACGCCGAGGCCCTCCCCCAGCACCCGCAGGGCCTCGGCGAGCGAGCCCTGCGGGTCGATCGGGTCGCGGGCGAGCCGGCCCACCTCGCTGGCGAGGCTGCGGAGCGCGGCGGAGCGCTCGGCGGCGGTGCGGGTGCGGGCCCCCTCGTCGGCGAGGGCGTTGACCCACCGGGCGACGGCACGCACCTCGGCCGGGCCGCGCCCGCTGTCGGCGCGGCGGGCGTGGTCACCGGAGGTGAGCGCCCCCAGCACGGCGGCGACGTCGGCCAGGGGCGCCACGAGCCCGCGGCGCACGCGGACGGCGAGGAGCAGCGTGAGGGCCAGAGCGCCCGCGAGGACCAGGCCGACGACGACGAGGGAGGTGTCGCGCACGCGCGCCTGCTGCTCCCGCAGGTCCGTCTGCTCGGCCGCCACGCCCTCGACGAGCGCCTGGTGGGCGGCGAGCAGGTCGCTCGGTGCGCCGGAGGTCTCGGCGGAGGGCGGTGCGGAGGGCGGTGCGGAGGGCGGTGCGCGGTGGACCCACGCCTGGGCGGCCGCCACCTCGCGCTCGACGGCCCGCTGCTCGGCGTCGGTGCGGGCCAGCGCCCGCAGCTGCCCACCCAGGGCCGAGACCTGGGCCGCCTGCGCCGCGGCGCCCTCGGAGGCCCCCGCGTCGGAGGCCGCCACCACCAGGGCGGTGCTCGTCTGGGCGAGGTCGTCGAGGCGGGCGGCGGCGGCGTGGCGGACGTCGCTCAGCAGCAGCGCCGCGGCTCCGGCCCCGGCGAGCAGCACCAGCAGGACCACGAGCAGCGCGAGCCAGCCGCGCAGGCCCACGGCGAGCGGCTGCGCGCCCCTCACCGCCGGGCTCCGGTCAGCGGTCTGCCGGACCCGCGGGTGTCGGGCAGCTCCACCACACCGGTAGCCGCACCGGGTCGCGGACCGGCGGCGAGGCCTTGGCGGTCCATCGAGCCCCACACCTGCTGCTGCCCGCGCAGCAGGGACCACAGCCCCTGCACGCGCCACAGCGCCGTCAGCTGGCGGTGCCCGGCGTTCTCCAGCACGGAGGCCGCCAGGCCCCGGGCCAGGTCGCGCCAGCGCTGGGAGCGGTGGAAGGAGAGCTCCTCCACCAGCAGCGCCGCCACGGTGACCATGACCGCGTAGCCGTAGCAGAGCACCATGAGCAGCAGCGCCGCCCTCCAGGGCACCAGTCCGAAGGCCACCGCCAGCGGCGTGAGCACCACGCCCAGCAGCTCGATGACCGGGGCCACCAGCTCGAAGAGCACGTAGTACGGCAGCGCCAGCAGGCCGATGCGCCCGTACCGGGGGTTGCCGATCATGCCGCGGTGGCGCCACAGCGTCTCCGCCAGGCCCCGCTGCCAGCGGCGGCGCTGGCGGGCCAGCACGGCAGGCGTGGCGGGCACCTCGGTCCAGCTGGCGGGCTCGGGCACGAACACCACGCGGTGCTCGCGGCCGGCGTCGCGCAGGTGCCGGTGCAGGCGCACCGTCAGCTCGAAGTCCTCACCGATGCACGTGGGGTCCAGCCCGCCGACCTCCACGAGCACGTCGCGGCGGTACATGCCGAACGCGCCGGAGATGAGCACCAGCGAGCCGAGCCTCGACCAGCCGGCACGCCCCACGCAGAAGGCCCGCAGGTACTCCACCACCTGGAAGCGGGCGGTCCAGCCGCGCGGCATCCGCACGTCCGCCACGCGGCCACCGACCAGGGCGGAGCCGTTGACGGCGCGCACGGCGCCGCCGGTGGCCACCACGCGGACCGGGTCGTCGGCGAACGGCCGCGACACGGTGAGCAGCGCGTCCGGGTCGAGCACGGAGTCGGCGTCGGTGATGCAGACCAGCTCGTGGCGCGCGGCGTTGATGCCGGCGTTGACGGCGTCCGCGCGGCCGCCGTTGTCCTTGCGGACCACCACCAGCGGCGCGCGCCCGCCGCGGGGCACGTGCACGCTGCGGACGGCGCCGCGCACGGGCACGTCCCGCGGGAGGCTGCGGGGCACCTCGACCAGGTCGAAGGCCTCGCGCAGCAGCGCGAACGTGGCGTCGGTGGAGCCGTCGTCGACGACGACGACCTCGTGGCGCGGGTGGCGCAGCGCGAGCATGGCGCTCACCGACCCGACCACGGAGGCCTCCTCGTCGAACGCCGGCACCACCACGGACACCGACTGCGTCAGCGGCGAGGCGCTGGCGTCCTCCACGCCGCGGAAGCGCCCGCGGCGCAGGTAGCGGCCCATGTCCGCGCCGGCCAGGCCGATGAGCACGAGGTAGCTGGAGTTGATGGCCAGCACGTACAGCAGCACCGGCAGGCCGAGCAGCTGCACGAGCACCACCACCGTGCCGCGCACGGTGCCGCCGAGCAGCTCGGCGTGGGCCTGGACGCCGGCGGTGCCCACCGCCTCGAGGGCCGCCTGCGCGGCGGCCCCCACCTCGGGCCACAGCCCGCTCACGCGCCGGCCCCCACGAGCGCACCGGCACCCGCGGGCGCGGCGGCCGCGGCGTCCCGCGCCGCGGCGTCGGCGCGGACGGACCCGACCTCCGCGGCGGAGGCCGCGGGCAGCACCTCGGCGAGCTCCGCGCAGACCAGCACCTCGTGGGCGCGGGCCACGGCCTGCGGCGAGCCGCCGGCGGACTGCCCGGCCACCTGCGCCAGCACCCTCGCGCCGGGGGCTCCCAGGGCGAGCAGGGCCGCCGCGGCGGCGGCGGCGAGGTGGGCGTCGCGGTCGTCCAGGAGCCCCCACAGGCAGCGCAGCGCGGTGGGGTCGCCCACCTCGCCGAGGGCCACCGCCGCGGCGCGGCGCACCGAGGCGGCGCTGGAGGGGCTGGTCGCGGCGCGCAGGGCGGAGGCCGACGTGGGCGCGCCGAGGCGGCCCAGGGCCGTGGCCGCGCGGGCGCGCACCGCGTCGGAGCCGTCGCGCAGCACGAGGTCCTCCAGGTCACCGGCGGCGGCGCTGGCGCCCAGGCGGCCCAGCACCTCGGCCGCCGTCAGCCGCACCAGGGCGCTCGGGTCGGACAGGGCGGTGCGCAGGGCGCCCGTCGCCGGGGCCCCGAGCAGCAGCAGCGAGCGGGCCACCACGTCCGGCGGTGCGGCGGGGCGCTCCCCCGCCAGGGCGGCGAGCAGCGCCTGCGCGGCCCGGCCCGTGGCGTCGTCCTCGAGCACCCCCACGGCACCGGGAGCACCGGCGCGGCCCAGGGCCCGCGCCGCCACGAGCCGCACCTCGGCGTCGTCGTCGTGCAGCAGCGCGGCCAGCTCCGGCACCGCCGGGGCGTACGCGGCGGCACCGAGCAGCTCCGCCGCGGTGGCGCGGCGCACGGCGCTGCGGGCGTGCAGCCCCGCCCGCTCCCGCGTGATGACCCCGCGGACGGCGAGCAGCTCCACCAGCAGCCGCTGGCCATCACCGCGCACCTTGCCCAGCACCAGGAGCACGGCCGGCTCCACGGTGCGCCACGCGGCGGCGTCCAGGGCGGTGAGGGCGTCAGCGGCCGCGGTGGCCTCCTCCCCCTCCCCCACGGCCACCTCGAGGATGAGGGGGCGCAGCGGCTCGGCGACGGCGCGCCGGCGCGCCTCGCGGCGCGCCCGCAGCCCGCGGACGGCGGCGATCGCCAGCGCCAGCCCCAGCACCAGCGCGGAGACGAGCACCAGCCCGGCGACGACGACGGCGAGGAAGGTCACGGCCGCGCCCGTCCCAGCACGGCCTGCACGCGGCTGACCAGCTCGCGGGGGCTGAAGGGCTTGACCACGTAGTCGTCGGCACCGGCGGCGAAGCCGCTGGCCACGTCCTGGTCCTGCGCGCGCGCCGTGAGCATGATGACCGGCAGCGCGGCGGTGACGGGGCTGCGGCGCAGCTCGGCGCAGACGTCCAGACCCGACAGCCCCGGCATCATGAGGTCGAGCACCACGATGTCCACGCCGCCGGCGCGGGCGGCGTCCAGCGCCGCGGCGCCGTCGGGCGCAGAGCGCACCTCGTAGCCGGCCTGCGTGAGCTTGAAGGCGACGAGCTCGCGGATGTCGAGGTCGTCGTCAGCGACGAGGACGGTGGTCATGGTGCCTCCGGTCTGGGGCGGGCCTGCGGGCTGCTGGCGGGGTGCTGGCGGGGTGCTGGCGGGGTGCTGCGGCGTCTGGACCGGCATCGGCAGCGCACCCCGCCGCCTTGAGCCGATCGGGTGACGGGCCGGCTTCCGCGGCCGGCCGGTGGTGCCCCGGCGCGCCGCGTTCCACCGGGGGACGCTCCGGGGGGACGCTGGGTGACCCGATCGGCTCAAGGCGGCCGCGCCAGGCGCCGAACAGGGGTGAGGACGGCCGCGCCCGCGGCCCGCGCAGGAGGTCTCCCCGTGTCCAGCAGCCCGGTCGAGCAGGAGGCCGCGCAGGCCGCCCCGCCCGCGCCGGACGCCGCCGACGCCCCCCGCGCCGCGCTCCTGCGTCGCGTGCGCGCGGCCACCGGCTGGCCGTGGGCGTCCCTGGAGCTGGCCGAGCACCTGCTGCCGACGTCCCTGGGCGCCCTGGCGGCCGAGCGCGGGACCGCCGTGCACCTGCCCGACGCCGCGGACGCCTCCGCAGCCCCGGACCTGGCCGGCAACCCCTGGGTGGACGGCCGCATCGCGCGCACCCGCGCGCTCGCGGCGGTGCCGGTGACCGGTCCCGGCGGCGACCTGCTCGGCGTGCTGGTCGCCCGCGACGACGCCCCGCACGCGCCGAGCGCGGAGCGGGAGCAGGCCCTGGCCGACCTCGCGGCCCTGGCCGCGGGAGCGGTGATGGCCCACCGCCAGTCCCGCGCGCTGGGCGGTCTCGCCGCGGCGGTCGCGGCGGCGGACCAGCGCGTGGCGCTCGCCCAGGCAGGTCTGGCGGACCGGCACGACCTGCTCGAGGCGGTGCTCGACACCGCGGATGTCGGCGTGGTCGCGCTGGACGCCAGTGGGCGGGTGAGCGTGCTGAGCCCCCTCGTGCGCGCGTGGGCGGGGCTGCCCGACCACCTCGAGGCGGGTGCCGCGGCCCGCGCGGCCACCACCGCGCTGTGCGCGGACGCGGCCGGCACCGTGCTGTCCGCGGTCCGCGGGCCCCTGCTCGAGGGGCTCGCGGCCGGTGGCGAGTCCGAGTCCGAGGTCGTGTTCGCCAGCGCCGCGGGGGCGGTGGTGACGTGCGTGTGCCGGACCCGGGTGCTGACCACCGCCACCGGCGCGCGCGCCGGCGTGGTCGCGTCCCTGACCGACGTCACCGCCGAGCGCGCGGCGCGGGCCGAGCTGGAGCGGTCCAACGCGGAGCTGGAGGCCTTCGCCGGCATCGCCGCGCACGACCTGCGCTCCCCCCTCACCGTGGTCGACGGCTACCTGGAGGTCCTCGAGGACGACGCCGCCGCCCGCGGCGACGCGCGCGCCGTCGGCTGGGCGACCACCGCCCGGCGCAGCGCCGGCCGCATGGCCTCCCTGCTGCAGGGGCTGCTCGCGTACGCCACGGCCGGGGCCCCCGAGACCGCCCCGCGCCAGCAGGTGCCGCTGAGACCGCTGCTGGAGGCGGTGCTGGCGGACCTGGCCGTCCCCGAGCGCGCCGTGGTCGAGCTGCCGGACGCCTCCCCCGTGCTCGTGGGAGACCCGGTGCAGCTGCACCAGCTGCTGAGCAACCTCGTGGGCAACGCCCTCAAGTTCACCCGCGCCGGCGAGCCCGCAGTGGTGGTGTGCGGTGCCTCGGAGCTGCCGGGCGCCTGGGAGCTGGTGGTGGCCGACCACGGCCCCGGTGTCCCGCCCGACCAGCGCGGCGCCGTGTTCCGCGCCTTCGAGCGGGGGTCGCACCGCAGCGGCGCCGCCGCGGGGCGGCAGCACGGCCGGGTGGAGGGTCACGGTCTGGGGCTGGCCACCGCCGCGCGCATCGTCGCCCGGCACGGCGGCCGGATCACCCTCGACGAGACCCCCGGTGGCGGCCTCACCGTGCGGGTCCGGCTCCCCCGTCCGTGATCATGGACCTCCGAAGCACTGTCCGTTCGTGATCATGGGCTTCCGGAACAGCTGCCTCGAGCACGGTTCCGGAATTCAACGATCACGGCAGGGGCGCTCGAGCCCGTCAGGCGCAGGGGCCCTCGGCCCACCACTCGCCGAGCGCCTCACGCACCTCGTCGCCCAGCGGGTTGGTGCCCGGGCCGGCCGCCAGGGCGTGCCCCAGCAGCGCGTGGAGGCACTTCACCCGCGAGGGCATCCCCCCGGCCGAGACCCCGGCGATCTCGGGGACCTCCCCCAGCTGCGCCTCCAGCACCGCGCGCCTCGCGAGGTAGTCCTCGTGCGCCGCCCGGTAGGACGCCGCGAGCTCGTCGTCGTCCTCGAGGCGCGCCGCCATCTCCCGCATGAGGCCGGAGGCCTCCAGGGTGCCGACCAGCGACGCCGCCCTCGGGCACGTCAGGTAGAAGGTGGTGGGGAACGGCGTGCCGTCCTCCAGGCGCGGCGCGGTGGCCACGACGTCGGGACGCCCGCACGGACAGCGGTGCGCGGTGCTGGCGGCGCCCCGCGGGGGCCTGCCGAGCTGGCGCCGCACGGCCTCCCGGTCCTGCTCGGACAGCCCCGCCGGCTCCGGTGCCGCGGGCTGCCCGCCCGGCACCTCCAGGCCGCTCACGGCGCCGCCGGGGTGGTCGGGGCCGACGGGGTCACCTGCGGCGCCGCACCGGTCGGCGAGGCGATGTCCGCCGGGGTGACCGACGGCGTCGGCGCGGCCGCGCCGCCGTCCAGGCCCAGCCCGGAGCGCACGCGGTCGAGCAGCGAGGTCGGACCGGGCGTGGCGGTGGCCGTCGGCGAGACGGCCGCCGAGCTGGGCGCCGGGGACGGCGCGCCGAGGACGGCGTAGCCGGTCTCGCCCGGCAGCACGTACCCGAAGCGGGCGCGCGCCTGGGCGGTGGCGTAGGCGGGGTCGTCCCAGCGGGCGGACTCGGCCTGCAGGGCCGCCACCCGCTGCTCGCGCGCGGTGATGTCGTCCTGCAGGGCGCTGAGCTCGGAGCGCTGCTCCGCGTAGGCGCGCACCGGGCCGAGCAGCGACGCGGCCGCCACGAGGCCCACGGCCACCAGCGCCGCACCGCGGGCGGTGAGGCCGCGCGCCCGCCCGGTGGTGTCCGGGTCGGTGGTGCGCGGGCGCGCCGCGGGCGCGGGGCGGCTGCTCACGGGCTCGCCGGGGGCGCGGCCGGGACGGCGGCGCAGCCGGACGCCGGGTCGGCTGCCGGCTGCCGCGCTCCGGGAGGAGGGTCTGGCGGGGGCCACGCCCTCCAGTCTCTCAGCCGCGCGGGCATGCCGGCGGCAGGTCGGTGCCCCCGCGCGGGGTGGGCACCGCCCAGCACGGGCGAGGCCCCCGGGAGCGCGGTGCGCTCCCGGGGGCCCCGTCAGGGCCGGTGCTGCCTCAGGCGCTGAAGCGCGGGAAGGCGCTGCGGCCGGCGTAGCGGGCTGCGTCGTCCAGCTCCTCCTCGATGCGGAGCAGCTGGTTGTACTTGGCCACGCGCTCGGAGCGGGCGGGCGCACCGGTCTTGATCTGGCCGCAGTCGGTGGCGACGGCCAGGTCGGCGATGGTGGTGTCCTCGGTCTCGCCCGAGCGGTGGCTCATCATGCAGCGGTAGCCGCTGCGGTGGGCCAGGGCCACGGCGTCGAGGGTCTCGGTGAGGGTGCCGATCTGGTTGACCTTCACCAGCAGCGCGTTCGCGGCGCCGCTCTCGATGCCGCGCTGCAGGCGGGCGGGGTTGGTGACGAACAGGTCGTCGCCGACCAGCTGCACGCGGGAGCCGAGCGCGGACGTGATGGCCGTCCAGCCCTCCCAGTCGGACTCGTCCAGCGGGTCCTCGATGCTGACGAGGGGGTAGTCCTCGACGAGCTTCGCGTAGAACTCGATCATCTGCTCGCTGGTGCGGCCCTGCTTCTCGAACGTGTACGTGCCGCCCTCGTGGAACTCGGTGGCGGCGACGTCCAGCGCGAGCGCCACGTCGGTGCCCAGCGAAAGCCCCGTGGCCTCGACGGCCTGCGCGATGAGGTCGAGCGCGGCCGCGGTGCCCGGCAGGTCGGGGGCGAAGCCGCCCTCGTCGCCCAGGCCGGTGGGCAGGCCCTGCTTCTTCAGCACGGACTTCAGGGAGGCGTAGACCTCGGCGCCCTGGCGCAGCGCCTCGCGGAAGGTCGGCGCGCCGATCGGCGCGATCATGAACTCCTGCACGTCCACACCGGTGGTGGCGTGGGCGCCGCCGTTGATGATGTTCATCATCGGCACGGGCAGGGTGTGGGCGTTGGGGCCGCCGACGTAGCGGAACAGCGGCAGCGAGGCCGACTCGGCGGCCGCACGGGCCACGGCGAGGGAGACGCCGAGGATGGCGTTCGCCCCGAGGGCGCCCTTGTTGTCGGTGCCGTCCAGGTCGATCATGGCCTGGTCGAGCAGGCGCTGCTCGGACGCCTCGAACCCGACGACCTCCGGGCCGATGGTGTCGAGGACGGCGGAGACCGCGCCCTCGACGCCCTTGCCGCCGTAGCGGCTGCCGCCGTCGCGCTTCTCGACGGCCTCGAACGCGCCGGTGGAGGCGCCCGAGGGCACCGCCGCGCGGCCGATGGTGCCGTCGTCGAGGGCGACCTCGACCTCGACGGTGGGGTTGCCTCGCGAGTCGAGGATCTCGCGGGCGCCGACGGCCTCGATGCTGGCCACGGGCGTGCCTCCTGGAGTGGTGGGACGTGCTGCGCTCAGCGCACCGGTCGGCCCGACCCTAGCCGGACGGGCGACCCCCGATCGGGGCGGATCCTCCGCACGGGCTTCATCCGGTGCGCCCGACCCTGCACACTTCTGTGCAGGCTCGTCCCCGACCGCCCACCAGGAGGCCACATGAGCACGCCCACCGCCGAGTCCCTCGAGGCGGACCGCCGCGACGCCGTCTTCGTCGCCGAGCGGCCCTGGGGCCAGTTCCAGCAGTTCGTGCTCAACCAGGTCTGCACCGTCAAGGTCATCACCGTGGAGGCGGGCCACCGGCTGTCGCTGCAGAAGCACGGCGAGCGCGACGAGATGTGGCAGGTCCTCGACGTCCCCCTCGACGTCCAGGTCGGCGACAAGCAGTGGACCGCCGAGGTCGGGGAGATCGTCTACACCCCCGCCGGCTCCCTGCACCGCCTGGGCAACTCCGGCACCCGGACCGGGCGCATCCTCGAGATCGCCTTCGGCCGGTTCGACGAGGGCGACATCGAGCGCCTCCACGACGACTACGCGCGCCCCGAGGTCGACGCCTGAGCGCCTCCCTCCCGCACGCGGAGCGCCCCGCCACCTTCCTCGGGTGGCGGGGCGCTCTGCGTGGAGCTGGAGCCCTCCCGGGACGTCCCACGAACGTCCCGGGGCGGTCAGGAGGTCAGGAGCCGGGGTGGCGGAACAGCGCACCGACGGTGCGCAGCAGGATCTTGGTGTCCAGCCACAGCGACCAGTTCTCGATGTAGTGGTTGTCCAGCATGATCCGCTCGGAGATCGAGGTGTCCCCTCGCAGCCCGTGCACCGCGGCCAGCCCGGTCAGCCCCGCCGGGACGCGGTGGCGGCCGGTGTAGCGGGGGATGTGGGAGGAGAACTCGTCCACGAAGTGGGGCCGCTCGGGGCGCGGGCCGACGATGGACATGTCACCGCGCAGCACGTTCCAGATCTGCGGCAGCTCGTCCAGCGACGTCACGCGCAGCACCTTGCCCACCGGGCCGACGCGCTTGTCGTTGCTGATGTTCCACTGCGTCTGCTGCTCGGCGTCGTTGACGGGCTTCATCGAGCGGAACTTCAGCATCGTGAACGGGCGCCCGTCCAGGCCCACGCGGACCTGCTTGAACAGCACCCCCGGTCCGCCCTCCAGGCGCACCGCGGCGGCGATGGCGGCCATCACCGGTGCTGCGAGCACCAGCAGCGCGCCGGAGAAGGCGATGTCGAAGGCGCGCTTGACCTTCCACGCCGGGGTGCGGAACGCCGCGCGGCGCACCCGCACCAGCGGCATGCCGTGGACCTGCTCCATGTCGCCGTTGACGTGCTGCAGCTCGAACAGGCGCGGCACGAAGAAGAACTCGCACTCCAGGCGGTCGCAGGTGCGCAGCACCTCGACCAGGTCGGCCTCGCGGATGCTGGAGAACGCCACCACCACCACGTTGATGCGCTGCTCCTCGATGACGGCCGCCAGGTCGTCCACCGAGCCGAGCCACGTCACGCCCATGGTCTTGTCGGTGTGGATCGGGAACGGGTCCAGCACCGCCACCGGCAGCAGGCCGGCCTCGGGGTGGTCGTGCAGGCGGTCGAGCAGCGCGGCACCGACCGTGCCGGCGCCCAGCACGAGGGTGCGGTGGGCGATGATCCGCTTGCGGCGGGCGTACCGCACCAGCGCCAGCGCGACGGCGCGGAAGAAGATGATCGCCAGGGCGAAGACCACCGCCCGGCGGAAGACGTCCAGCGCGAGGACGTCGGGCCAGCGCAGCTTGACCACCACGAGGGTGAGGACGAAGGCGCTCGAGCAGGCCACGAGGATGCCGGGCAGCTGGTCCAGCACCGAGGCGGTGAGGTGGGACTGGTACAGCCGCTGGGCCGCGAGGGACAGGGCGACCATCAGGGTCATGCAGACCTCGAGGGTGTCCCCGTGGTAGCTGACCATCCACGACAGCGCCCAGGCGGCGACGTCCGCCACGAGCAGGATCGCCGACATCGACAGGAACACGCCCTGCCAGCCCCGGCGGCGCTCCGGGAGCTGGGTGCGGGACCTGAGGTCCGCGGTGTGGCTGCTGAAGACGTCCGCGTCGCCCGTGCCGGCCTGTCCTGCAACCGGCTGTCTGCGTCCGCTGATCGTCACTCGTCGCCCCCCTGGTCGATGGTGTTGTCCGCGCCAGGCTCCTTCGCCGACCCGCTGTGGCCACCGCAGAGTCTGGACGCCCGCACCGGCCCCCGTCCAGCCGATCGTGGAGAAAACAGGCCCGAAAGGGTGGAACGGGCGCTCTCCGCCCGTTCCACCCGCCCGGTCAGGACTTGCTCGGCTCGGCCGGCGCGAGCCCGGCGGAACCGCCCGCCTTCTGCGGCGGAGGAGTGCTCGAGGACGTCCGCGGCGCGGACGGCGCGGCCGGCCGGAGCGCGGCTGGGGCGGGCCCCTCTCCGACGGCGGGACCCGCCGCCGGGGTGCTGGCGCCGGCCCCGCTGCGCGGTGCGCGCGACCTGCGGCCCTTCTGCGTCACGACGACGCCGTCGAGGGAGCGGCCGGCCACCGACAGGCGGTCCTGCAGCTCGTCCCACGAGGCGGACAGCTGCGCGGCCGGGCGGTCCGAGCGCACCACCGCGACGGACGTGGCGGCGGCCCCCAGCACGGCGAAGGCTCGCGGGCTGCGGGCCAGCGGACCGGCGGCGACCACCACGAGGTCGTGCTGGGCGGACAGGCCGTCCAGCACCTCGCCGAGGGAGTCGCCGTGCAGCAGGCCGGCGTCCAGGACGCCCAGCGAGGCGCGCCCCGGCAGGTGCGACAGCGCCGGGACGGGCGCCAGCGCGCCCGGGGGCAGCGAGCTGCCGGTGGCGCGGGCCGTCAGCGGCGCCGGCGCCACGGGCAGACCGCTCGCGTGCACCAGACCGGCCTCGTCGTCGGCCGGTGCCAGGACCAGCACCGAGCGACCGTCGCGGGCGGCCGCGGCGGCCAGGGCGAGGGACACCTCGGCGGTCGCGTCACCGGTCTGCAGGCCGGTGACCAGCACCGGGCCCTTCGGCCGGCCGGCGGAGAGGTACTTCAGCGACACCAGCGGGGCCAGAGCCTCGGCGACCGGCTGGTCGCGGCGGCCCGTGACCGGCACGACGCCGAGCAGCGGGACGCCGGAGCCGCGCACGAGGCCCTCGACGTCCTCGCGGGAGCGGCCGCGGCGCCAGATGGCCACGGCGCTGGCGACGAGCGCGGCGAGGACGGCGCCGATGAAGCCGTTGCGGGCCGGCTTGGGCTCGGTGGGCGAGGTGGGCGCCACGGCGGCGTCGACCGAGGCCACGTTGTCGCCGTAGGCGGCGGCGCGGCTCTGGATGAGGCCGGCCTGCTGCGCGCCGGTGGAGTTGACCTGGCGCACCGCGGTGGCGGCGTTGGCGTCCCCGGCGGGCGCCCCGGCCGCTGCGGCCTCGGCGGCGGCCTGGGTGGCCTTGGTGTTGTTCTCGACGGCGCTGGTGGCCTGGGTGGTCACCTGGGCCTTGATGGCCGCGCGGTACGCCGAGACCACGGCGTTCGCGCGGGCCGCGGCCTGGTCACCGGTGGTGCCGGTGGCCGTGACGGTGAAGGCGTCGCTGGCCGTGGCCGGAGCCACCTTGACGTCGTCGAAGAGCTCGGCGGCGGTGGCGCTGACGCCCTGGGCCTTGGCGGCCTCGGACATCACCGCGGTCGAGGTCGCCACGGCCACCTGGTTGGCCAGGAAGCGCTCCGGGTCACCGCCGTTCTGCTGGTCGCCCAGCGCGCTGAACGGCTGGGTGCTCTGCAGCACCACGGTGGACTGGGCCTCGTAGCTCTTGGGGGTGAGCAGGCTCAGCTCCCAGGCGGCCACGCCAACCACCACGACGGCGATGACGATCCACTTCCACGACCTCCTGAGCGCGGAGAAGACCACGGAACGACCCGCCGGCTCGTCGGCCCTCGGCTCCAGCTCCGACATGCTTCTCCTACCCATCGACGACGCGGACATGGAAGAACGGTGCCGGAGGGGTTCCCGGCTCCACAGGTGCAGTTGATCCAGCAGGGTGAACGCGAGCTGCACGGCCACCCGTGTGCCCGCCGTTCCCAGCCCAGGCGCAGGTCAGCGGACTACACCGCCCTCCGAGCGACCTCCGCGCCGGCTGTGGGGCTCCTGCGAGTCCGCAGGGTGCGCAGGCTCGGTGGCGGAGGTGCCCGGTTCCGAGCCTACTCCCGGACGGGCCCCCGGCCGAGCGCGTCGACGGCCGCGGTGAGCGGCGCCACGGCCGCGCGCCAGCTGTGGTCGGTGCCCACCGCGTGCGCCCCGGCCGCGCCCAGCGCCGCTGCGCGCTCGGGGTCGAGCAGCAGGTCGGCCACCTCGCGGGCGAGGTCGGCGGGGTCGTCGGCCACCAGCACGCCGCGACCCACCAGGTCCTCCAGGCCCTCCGCGCCCACGGTCGTGGCGACCAGCGGACGGGCCGCGGCGAGCGCCTCGAGGATCTTCAGGCGCGACCCGCCGCCGGCGAGCAGCGGGGCGACGGCCACGCGCGTGGCCGAGTACCAGGGCTCCAGGCTGTCGACGGTGCCGGTGACCACCACGGACTCCCCCGCCAGTGCCTGCACCGCGGGCGCGGGGTTGCGCCCCACCAGCTGCAGCCGCGCCTGCGGGACCCGCTGGAGCACCAGGGGCCAGACCTCGCGGGTGAACCAGACCGCGGCCTCGACGTTGGGGGTCCAGCTCATGAGGGCCACGAAGCTCACCACCGGGTCCACCGCCGGCGGCAGCGGGGCCGGCTCGTCCCAGGCGTTGGGGACGACGACGACGCGCTCGTGGCGCGCGACCCGCGCCAGCGCCTGCTCGTCGACGGCGCTGGTGACCGCGACGACGTCCGCGTGGCGCCCGGCCTCGACGCGGCGCAGCGCGCGGGCCTCGACGGCCCAGACGAGCTTCTTGAGGCCCGTCGTCGTGGCGGCCACCCGCTGCGCGAGCACCGACTCCACGTTGTGCATGTCGAGCACGCGCACCGCTCCGCGCAGGCGCCGCGCGAGCGGCAGCAGCTGCACGTGCTCCACCACGAGGAGGTCGGCGGCGGGCAGCGACAGCGCGAGGCGCTCCAGGGCGCGGTCGTAGAAGCGCGCCGAGCTCAGCGACCCGCTGCGGGCCAGCCCGAGCGCCAGGTCCACCGGGTGGCGCCGCCAGGGCGCGGTGACCACCTCGAAGCCCTGCGCGCGCAGCCCCGCGGCGTCCTCGTCGGCGCCGCTGAAGGCCACCACGGTGACGGGTCCGCGCTCGAGCAGCGCCCGGCACACGCCGAGGGTGCGCCGCTTGTCACCGCTGTTCGGCGGCCACGGCAGGAACTTGGCGACGACGGTGCTGCGCAGGATCGCTCCTCGGTCGGGGTGGTGCGGGGCCGTGCTGGGTGGTGCTGGGTGGTGCTGGGTGGTGCGGGGTGGTGCTGGTCCTCCCCCAGGGTGGCGCACTCCCCCGGACCGCCGCTCGCCTACACCACGGACGGAGCACGAGCGGGTCCGACGCGCCGAGCGATCACGGCCGATTTCGTGCGCGTTGGTCCGTTTTCGCCCGCGACCACCCTCGGTGCGTCCACGATGGCGCTGCGCCACCGGTTCGGGCTCCTCCGTCCGGGTGACCGACACCGTGGTCGCACAAGTGCCGACGCCGCACCGCCGACGTCTTGCACGACCGGGCAGCTCGGACGGCGCGCCCGGAACGGCCCCGGCCGCTCCTGCCACCGAAGCACCTGGAGACCGCATGTCGACGCACCGCGCTGATGGAGCCACCGGCCGCCGCGCCCGACCCCCGCGCCGGCGCCGCCGCCTGGCCTGGGCCTCCGCGGTGTCGCTGACCGTCGCCACGGCCGTCGCCGCCACCCTCGTGACGCACGGCGGGGGCGACCTGCCCGGGGTGGCCGGTGTCGTCGGCGCGGCCACCGGCGCCGTCAACTCCGACGCCGGCAGCGGCCTGCCCGCCGTCGGGACGCTCGGCGCCACCGAGCAGGTGGCCGTGGTCACCACCGACAACGGCGTCAAGCGCGTCACCGGTGACGACCGCGTGGCCACCGCCATCGCCGTCTCCCGGGACAGGTTCCCCTCCGGCTTCCCGACCGCGGTGCTGGCCAGCGCGGACGACTTCGCCGACGCCCTGGCGGGCTCGGCCCTGGCCGACGCCGTCGGCGCGCCGCTGCTGCTGAGCGGGCGCGCGGGCCTCGACCCACGCGTCGCGGCCGAGCTGCGCGACCACCTGGCGAAGGGCGGCTCGGTCTACGTGCTGGGCGGGCCGAAGGCCCTGGCCCCGGCCACCGACGACGCCGTCACCGCCTCCGGCGGCGAGCCGGTGCGCCTGGCCGGCAAGGACCGCTACGCCACCGCCGCCGTCATCGCCTCGCAGGTGGCGGAGGAGAGCCCGACCGGGCAGTGCGACGCGCTGCTCGTGACCGGCCAGAGCTTCCCCGACGGTGCGGCCGCCTCCGGCGTGGTCACCGCGCACCGCCCCCTGCTCTACACGATGGGCGACGCGATGCCGTTCGCCACGCGCGCCGCCCTGGCCGCCTGCACGAAGGCCGGCAGCACCGCCACCGCCGTCGGCGGTCCCGCGGCGAAGGCCGCCCAGTCGGCCGACCTCCCCGCCGGCGTGGAGCTGGAGTCCGTGGTGGGCAAGGACCGCTTCGAGACCTCCGCCAAGCTCATGCAGCTGGCCGTCTCCGGCGAGCAGGCCGCGGCCGCGAAGGTCGAGACCACGCGCGACGCCGAGGCCGGCGACGCCTCCGAGCTCGCCGACGACGACGCCCCCGCGGACGGCGGCCAGGCGCCCGCCGCCGCCTCGCCGTCGGCGTCCGCGTCGTCGTCGTCCTCCCCGTCCTCCTCCGCCTCGGCGTCCGCGTCGGACCCGGGCCAGCAGGACGCGCAGTACGCCGCCTCGGTGCGCGCCGACGCCAGCACCGGTCCCGTGGTGCTGGCCAGCGGCGCGGACTACGCGGACGCGCTCGTCGGCGGCACCTACCACCGCCCGGTGCTGCTCACCGAGGCGAGCACGCTGCCCGACTCGGTGGCCGACGCCATCCACGCCGCGTCCTCGGACGTGCGGGGGGTGCTCGTGGTGGGCGGTCAGCGCGCGGTGTCCGACGTCACCGCCGACGACGCCGCCCAGATCGCCTCCGGCGTCGCCCCGGCCGCGGTGAAGGCCAAGCGCCCCGCGGCGTCGCCGTCGGCGAGCGCCACGGCCAGCCCGTCGAGCAGCGCGAGCCCGTCGACCAGCTCGGCGGGCACCCCGTCCGCCAGCGCGCCCGCCGGAGCGCCCGCCGGTGCGGGCGGTGGCGGCGGCGGCGCGATCACCGGCGCCGGTGCCGGCCAGTGGTTCTCCGGCGCCTCCGGCACCGGCGTCAGCGACGGGAGCTTCGCCAAGTGGCGCGGCAGCGACCTCGGCATCGTGGGCACCTGGTCGGACAACAACTCCGCGATGGTGGAGGCCTGGGCCATGCAGCCGGGCCAGGAGTTCGGCTCCTGGCAGGGCAACATCGACATCGCGGTCGGGGCCATCGGCGGCGGCGAGACGTGGCAGGCGGCCTCCACCGGCGCCTACGACGCCCGCTGGCGCCAGTCGCTCACCAAGATGAAGACGCTGTGGGGCAACAAGCCCGGCACGGTCTACATCCGCTTCGCCCACGAGATGAACGGCAACTGGTACGACTGGAGCGTCAACTCCGGCAACAAGGACGCGTTCGTGGCCAGCTGGAAGCGCTACCGCGCGCTGCAGCAGGAGATCTTCCCCAAGTCCAAGCTGGTCTTCTCGGTGAACCGCGAGTCGGTGAACTCCGGGTTCAACTGGACGCAGTCGTTCCCGGGCAAGCAGTACGTGGACGTCCTGGGCGTCGACTACTACAACCAGTACCCCTACGCAGCGAACCTGCAGGACTTCAACGGCGCGCTCGGCGCCAAGGACGGCTACGGCGCCCCGAAGGGCCTGCAGGCCCACCTCGACTTCGCCAGGAGCGTCGGGCTGCCGCTGTCGGTCAACGAGTGGTCGGGCATCTCCGAGAACGGAGACTCCCCCGGCTTCATCCAGGGCATGCACGACTTCTTCGCCAAGAACGCCGGCTCCGGCCCGGGCCAGCTGCTCTACGAGGTGCAGTTCAACTGCGACATGGGCGGCGGCAAGTTCATGCTCTACAAGGGCGGGAACATGCCCCAGTCCGCGGCCATGTACCAGAAGCTCTTCTGAGCCCGCTGACCCGCCGCTGACCTGCACCTGAGCGGCTCCGCGGGAGCCGCTGGGCCGCCTGGGCGACGCCCCCCGACCGGACCACCCGGTCGGGGGGCGTCGCCGTGCGCACCGCCGCGGGCACCCGGGTGCCGCAGGTACCGTCCTGCGGTGACCTCCCCCACCCCTCCGCTCGTGGTGCCGCCCACGCGCCGCCAGCAGGTGGTCAAGCTGCTCGGCCGCGCCGGCTGGACCACCGGCGACCAGGTGCTGGTCAGCCTCACCAACATGGCGCTGAGCGTGCTGGTCGCACGCTCGCTGAGCCAGGAGGGCTGGGGCGCCTTCTCGGTGGCCTTCGCCGTGTACTCGCTCGTCATCGGTGGCAGCCGGGCGCTGATCAACCAGCCGCTCGTCGTCCGCTACACCGGCGAGGGCGACGACCGCTTCTTCGAAGCAGCTCGTGCCAGTGCAGGAGCCGGCATCCTCCTCGGCGCCGCCGCGGGCCTCGTGACCGCCGTCGTGGGGCTGCTCACCACCGGCGTCTCCGGTCTGTCCCTCATCGTCATCGGCATCCTCCTGCCCGGCCTGCTCCTCCAGGACCTGTGGCGGCTCGCCTTCATCGCCGAAGGACGTCCGGCTCGCTCCGTCAGCATCGACGCCGTCTGGGCTGTGACCCAGCTCGCCGTCGCGGCGGCCATCATCGCCACGGGCAACGCCAGCGCCACGGCGCTCCTGCTCGCCTGGGGCCTCACCGCTCTGCTCTCCGGCCTCGTCGGAGGACGCCTGTTCGGAGGTGGCCCACGACTGCGCTCGGCGCTGCCGTGGATGGCCCAGCAGAAGGACCTGGTCAAGTATTACCTGGCCAGCTTCCTGTCCGTCCTCGGCGCGAACCAGGCGACCATCCTGCTCATCGGAGCGATCGGGTCGCCGGTCATCGTCGGCGAGCTGCGGGGCGCGCAGGTCGTGCTGGGACCGCTCAACCTCATCGGGTACGCGCTCGCGGCGTTCGCCACTCCCGAGATCGCTCGGCGCAACCTCAGGGGCCGCAAGGCGCTAGCGGTGGGTCTCGCCCTCTCGGCGGTCATGGTGATTGCTCAGCTCGGCTACGGCCTGGTCATGCTCTCGATCCCCAACAGCTGGGGAGAGCTCGCCTTCAAAGCCAACTGGGACGGTGCCCGCGGGGTGCTGGGCGCCTCACTGGTCGGCCTCGTGGCCATCGGCGCGGGCTTCGGGGCGAGCACTCTGCTGGTGGCCCTGGGCTTCGCCAAGCAGACCTTCTGGACCAACCTCGTGCTCGGTCCGGCCCTCATGGGCTTCGGGCTGCTGGGCCTGCACCTTGGTGGCGCGTACGGCGCGGCCCTGGGGCTGTCGCTGGCCCAGTGCGTGGTCACACCCATTCAGTGGATCATGGTGATCCGCCTGATGCGCCGGCACGGCTCGGGCGACGACCTCGCCGCTTCCGAGGCCGCCACCGCCTGAGCCGCCCCCGCCCCCCCGGGCAGGGGCGCGCGCCGACCAGCGTCGACCACCAGACCGGCCCCCCTCGTGACCCTGTGCTCTGCGCACGCCGCAGCGTCAGGTCCTCCCGGAGCGCCAGGCTCCTGAGGCCACGACCGGTCCCCCGGACCTCACGGTGCGGGCGGACCTGGCGCTGGCACCCTGCCCGCCTGCCGCCCCGCACGCGAGCCCCCGGACCTCCGTGCCGCACCCCCGCCCGGCAGGTGACCACGGTCAGGTGCGGACGCACCGGCCCAGCGCGCCCGGACGCAGCTGACCGCGGTCACCTCCGGAGGTGACCGCGGTCAGCTGCGTCGAGGGGCCGGGCCGCGCGGGGGCGCGCGGGGCCGCTCAGCGGGTCACGACGACGACGGCGCGAGCTCGGCCGGTGGCGCGCTGCGCGCCTGCTGCCGGCGCAGCACCACCCGGCGCACCACGTCACCGCCGCCGATGCTGGAGAGCAGCCACACGAGGTAGGCCGTCTGCGGCTGCAGCAGCGCTCCGGAGAGCACCAGCACCATGGCCAGCATCGCCACCGGCAGCACGGGCAGCGGAGCCCGGTCGAGCACGGCGAGCACGAGGAACAGCAGGACGAGGCCGCCGGCGATGAGCCCGTACTCGAAGAACAGCTTGGGGATGACGCCGTAGAGCACGTCGTCGCCCCCGCCGTAGCGGTTGGAGGCCAGCAGGCGCTCGGTCATGCCGGCACCGGCACCGACGACGTTGCGCTGGGTCTCGGCCGCGAGGCCGCGCAGCACCTCGGTGTACGGCGAGACGAAGCGCGCGTAGCCGCTGGAGCCGGGCTCGGACAGCTCGTCCCGCCGGCTGAGCAGCGTGTCCGCCACGGGGGTCGCGAAGACCACCAGCACGCCGATGGCGCCGGCCAGCAGGTGCGCGGGCCGGACCAGCTTGGGGGCGCGGGCGAGCACCACGAGGCCGCCGACGGCCAGCAGCACGACGCCCGTGCCGGACACCGCGGAGGCGACGCCGGCGAGCAGCACCGCCTGCTTCCACGCGCGGGCGCCGATGACCAGCCCCACGAGCACCGCCAGCGCCGCGTACTGCGAGAGGAAGGACGGCTCCAGCAGCACGAACGCGTTGGCCTTGCGGATGGGGTTGCCGTACCCGAGGGGGTTGTCGAAGTTGTAGAAGGGCACGATCCAGCCGGTGGGCACCCAGTCCTTGAGGTAGTCCGTGAAGCTCCACACCCCGACGACCTGGCTGACGAACTGCACCACGCCGACCACGGACAGCACGAGCATCGTGCCGACGAAGGCCCGGGCCGCCGCCACCACGACGTCGCGGCCGGCCCGGCCGCCGGTGCTGAGCACCCACGGCAGGTAGACCACCACCAGCAGCAGGTACGAGGTCAGCGAGAAGTCCAGGCCGGCGATCGCGACGTAGGCGGTGGTGGCCAGGGTGGCCCCGACGGCCAGGAGGTACAGCTCCCCGCGGAGCCTGTCGATGCGGAGCACGCCGCGGAAGAGCATCACCGCGGAGAACGCGTAGGCGAGCGGGATGCCCACCGAGATCGCGACGTCCTGGCCCGCCGGCACGCCGATGCGGTTGGTGAGCACGAGCAGCACCGTGAAGACGCTGACGATGCGCAGGTCCGTGCGGGTGGGACGGACCTCGTCGACGGGGTGCAGGTGGGGCGCGGCGTCCTCGGACCGGGTTGGGCGCGCGGCCGCCGGGCCCCGCACGGCCCGGGCCAGCGCCGCCGCGGTGGCGCTCACGCGGCGCGCCCGGACCGGGCGGCGCGGCGCAGCAGCGAGCTCACGCCCCGCCAGAACCCCACGCCCCAGCCGACCTGCATGGCCGCCAGCGCCAGCGGGATCGCGGCGCGGTCGGCGTCGGCGGGCGCCGACCTGCCGATGCGCGAGCCGACGGCTGCGACGCCGGCGGCGTAGGGCGCGACGGCGACCAGCGCGAGGCCCGGTCGGCGCAGGCCGAGCACGGCGGCACCGGCGAGGTAGGCGACGAGCAGCGGGGGCGCCAGGTGGCGCAGCTTGAGGCTGCCGGGGTGGCGCAGCGCGACGCCGGGCTTGCCGGTCCCGTAGCGGCGGTACTGCTTGTACAGCGCGCCGACGGTCTCGCGGGAGTCCCAGTCGATGGCCAGCGCCGGGTCGAAGAGGATCTCGCCGCGTCGGCGCAGCCGCTGGTCGAACTCGAAGTCCTCGTTGTTGGCGATCTCGGTGTCCCAGCCGCCCAGCTGGCGCACCAGCTCGGTGGGGTAGCAGCCGAACGGCACGTGGTCGACCACCTGCTCCTGCGTCCCCCAGTGGTAGGTGGACCCGCCCACCGCCAGCTTGGAGTTCAGGACGGCGGCCACGGCGCGCCCGACGGGCGTGCGCCCGACGGCCGTCTTGCGGCCCCCCACCGCGGCCCAGCGGCCCTCGCGCAGCCGCTCCACCGCATGGGCGAGGTAGCCGTCGCTGATGGTGGAGTGCGCGTCGACGCGGACCAGCCAGCGGCCGCGGGCGCGGGCGAGGCCGGCGTTCAGGCTCACCGGGATGGACGGGACCGGCTGGTGCACCACCACCACGCGCGGGTCGCGCTCGGCCAGGGCCTCCAGCAGCTCGGTGGTGCCGTCGGTGGAGCCGTTGTCGACGACGACGACCTCGAAGTCGACCCCCTGCTGCGCCAGGACGGATCCCAGGCAGCGCTCGATGGAGCCGCGCTCGTCCCGGGCGGGCACGAGCACCGTGACCTCGACGGTCGGTGCGGCCGCGCCGGGCTGCGGGGTGGTGGCGCCCTGCGCTCGGGGTGCCGGTCCGCCCGGGGGGGCGGTCTCGGTCAGGGCGCTCACGCGCACCTCCTCGGTGGAGACGGGGATCAGCGGAGAATCTACGCGGCTGCGCCGTGGCCCGTCTGCCGCGAACGGCCCGGTCGGGTGACGCGGCCCTGCCGCAACGTCAACCTCTCGGCCGAGGGACGGTACGGTCGACCCGGGGCACGCAGGCGTGCTCGGACTGACCCGCGGCCGGGTCCTACGCACCGGCCGAACCGAGAAGGCCCGAGGAAGGACTGCACGTGGCGCTGAGGGTGGTGTACCGCTCCTGGGGCGGTGAGAACGAGAAGGACAGGCCCGAGGGCTACAGCAAGCTGACGTGCCTGCTCTCCTTCCTGCGCGCGGCGCAGGCGGCCCGCGCGGACGTCGTCTTCCTCAACGACGGACCGGTGGCGGCCGAGCTGCGGGCCCTCATGGACGGCGCGGGACGCGTGGTGGAGCTGGACGGCGCCGGCATGCGCGGCTCCTACTGGGGCGCCATCACCCTCGCCGTCGACTCGGACTGGTCCGACGACGACGTCGTGTGGTTCAGCGAGGACGACTACCTGTACCACCCGGAGGCCTTCACGGCGCTGGTCGCGGCGGCGGACGGCCCCGAGTCCGTGCCGGCGCAGTACTTCGGCCTGTACGGCTCCACGCCCGACCGCACCGTGCACGGACCGGACGAGCCGCCGTCGGAGCCGCCGCCGGGCTGGGTGCAGCTGGGCCCGTTCCGCAGCGAGGGCCGCGACTGGGTCCGCATCCAGAGCACCACCTCCAGCCTCGGCGTGCGCCTGGGCGCGCTGCGCGAGGACAAGGGGATCTTCCGGCTCTGCATGGTCCCCCACAAGAACATGCTGCGCGACCACGACACCTGCGTGGTGGTGCAGGGCTTCAGCCCCTACCGCCCGTACGACCTGCTGCACCCGCTGTACGAGCGCGGGCGCAGCCTCAAGATGCGCGTGCGCGACGGCCTCATCCTGCCGTTCCTGCTGGCCACGGTGGTGCGAGCGCTCAGCCGCCGCCCGAGCCGGCGCCGCACGTTCCTCGCGGTGGAGCCGAACCTGGCCACCCACCTGGAGGAGATGCGCATCGCCACCGGGACCGACTGGGACGCCGTCTCGGCCCAGGCGCGCGCCTGGGGCGTCGAGCGCGGGCTGGTCTCGGACCGCGCCAGCGCCTGACGGACCACTGCCACGAGGGCCCCGTACCAGCTGGTCCGGGGCCCTCGTCGTGGGGTCACCAGGTGAGGCTGGTGTACATCGCCTGCGACTGCGGCATGCGGGTGCCCCGGCCGACCAGGAGCCACTGGTCCGGGACCTTCTCGCCCTGCATCACCACGTTGAACTGCACCTCGTACAGCAGCTGGCCGGCGCCGGTGCCGCCGTGGCGGCCGAAGAACTCGTTCATGCGCCGGACGAAGACGGGCAGGTCACCCTCCTCGGCGTTGCCCGACCACTCCGAGACGGCCAGCGGCAGGCCCACGCTCTTCGCGAAGTCGAGGTGCCCCTGCAGGCCCTTGGGGGCGCCCCACTCGTCGCGCAGCACCATCGACGCCTCCCAGCCCGCGTCGGAGCCCACGGAGGGGAACTGGTTGTAGTAGTCGACGCTCATGACGTCCACCTGGCCCTGGCCCGGGTACAGCGTGCGCCAGTCGAACCCGGCGTCACCCGCCTTCGCGTCCCGCACCGACTCGCGGTTCAGGCACATGACCAGCTGGGCGGCGGGGAAGACCTCCTGCTGGAGGGCCCGGTAGCGGCGCCAGGCCGTCTTGAAGTCCTCGACCTCCTTCGAGCGGACCCGCCAGCCGTACCAGTTGCCGTTCAGCTCGTGGGCGAACCGGAGGTACATCGTGGCCGTGCGGGTGCCCCACGCCTCGCGGAGCGCGGTGAGCGACTTCCGCCAGCGGCCGTCGTAGGCGCCCCGCGCGGCCCGCGCCCAGGACTCGCCCTCCGCGGAGTCGATGGCACCGACCGCCACGTCGAGCGGCTTGGTCCAGCTCGAGTACTCCGCGCCGGGCTGCAGCGTGTACAGCGCCAGCATCGCCTCGTTGTTGTCGAACCACGTGGCGGAGACGTCGAGGTCCTTGCCGCGGGCGGCGGCGTAGGAGCCGTCGGCCACGCCCTCCCCCGCCGCTCCGGACATCCACGGCGCGGGCGCGACGGCGGTCTCGGTCGGCGAGGGCGCCGTGGCGGGGGTCTGGCCGGGGGCCTCGGCGGCCGTCTCGTCACCGGCGCCGAGCACGCGCACGCCGGTCCAGGCGGCCAGGCCCGCCGCGGCGAGCGCGCCCGCTCCCAGGCCGAGGGCGCGGCGGCGGGAGGGGTGGTGCGGCTCGGGCGGCGAGGAGGCCGCGGGCCTCTCGGACGTGGACGGCGGCGTGGCGGCCATCGGTGGGATCCCCCTGGTCTGCGGGTGCGGGTGCGGGTGCGGGTCTGCGGGTGGTGCTGCTGGTCGGGGTTCGCAGCGACGCGCCGGGCGGACTGGCGGTGCTGCGGCGGGGCGGGTCGGGGACGGCGGTCCCTCGGAGCCGCTCGCGCGCTCGAGGGCGCAGGAGCTGCGCTGGCGCGGGCGGGGCTCGCGCCGAGCGCGGCGCCGCGTCCCCCCATGGTCGCCCACCGGGGGCCGAGCGGGCGACCCGCCACGGCGGGACCAGGGCACCCACTCCCCGTCTCGCGTAGCGTTCGGCGCGCGGTGGGGGTTCCCGCAGCCCCGCGACGGTCCCCAGCGCTCCGCCGATCGGGTGGCCGCTGTCACGCAGCGCCCCCGGACGACCGCATCCCGCCCGGCAGGCCCCTTGGAGGACCGGTGCCCCCCCAGACGTCGCAGCCCGACCCGCTCACCACCCTCGAGGGGGTGGAGCTGGTGGTGGTCGCCTACCGCAGCCGCGCCCAGGTCGAGCAGATGCTGGCCGGGCTCCCGGCGGACCTGCCCCTCGTCGTCGTCGACAACTCCGACGGCTCCGACGGGCTGCGGGGCGTGGTGGAGGCGCGGCAGCACGGGCGCTACCTGGCCGGCGGTGGCGTGGGCTTCGCCCGCGCCGCCACGCGCGGGGCCCTGAGCTCCACCGCGGAGGTGGTCCTCTTCGTCAACCCGGACGTGCGCCCCACCCCCGCGCACCTGGCGGCGGTGGTCGCCGACGTCCGCGCCGACCCGGCGCTGGCCGCCAGCGCCGCCTGCATCGTCGACGCCGACGGGCCCGAGGCGGGCAGGCCCCAGATCGGCTGCGGCGGGTGGGAGCCCACGGTCCGCCGCGTGGCCGCGCACGCGGCCGGGCTGCACAAGCGGCTGCCCACGGCGGGGGTGTACGCCAAGCCGCTGGCCAACCAGCCGCTGCGGGTGGACTGGGTCAGCGGCGGCTGCATGGCCGTGCGCCGCGAGGTGTTCGAGCGCCTCGGCGGGTTCGACACCGACTTCTACGTCTACAACGAGGACATGGCCTTCGGGCGCGCCGCCCGCGCCGCCGGCCTGCACGAGGTGCTGCGCACCGACGTGCTCGTCCCGGGGTCCAGCGGCGGCTCCGGGGCGCCCAGCCTCGAGATGATGCGGCTGCGCGGGGCGTCGATGGCCCGCTACGTGCGCAAGCACCACGCGCTGGCGCCGGCCCTGGCCATGAGGGCTCTCACGGCCGCCGGCTACGCCGTGCGGGCCGCCGAGCAGGTGGCGAAGGGCGACCGCCGGCGGGCGCGCGAGCACTGGGCGTACGCGGTGGGCGCGGCGACGGCGACGGCGACCGTCGGCGGGCGCGTCGTCACGCGCGGCTGACGCCCGCAGGACGCCACGGGGCTGCCGGACGGTCGCCCGGAGCGCCGCAGGTCAGCGGCGCCGGGCGCTCCGGCAGACGTGTGACGCGCGGACCCGCGCTCACCCGTCCGCCCCACCGGAGCGGCGAGACGTCCGTCACGGCCCGTTAGCGTGGGCGCCGATCTGCACGACGAACCACGACACGCGGGGGCCGCAGCACCATGAAGATCCTTGTGACCGGCACCGAGGGCTACCTGGGCTGCCTCCTGGCGCCGCTCCTGGTCGAGGACGGCCACGACGTCACGGGCCTGGACACCGGCTACTACAAGCACGGCTGGCTCTACAACGGCGTGACCAGCACGGTCGCCACGATCGCGAAGGACATCCGCGACGTGCAGGTCGAGGACCTGCGCGGCTTCGACGCCGTGGTGCACATGGCCGAGCTGAGCAACGACCCGCTGGGCGACCTGCTGGGCGAGGTCACCTACGACGTGAACCACAAGGGCTCGGTGCGCCTGGCCACCGTGGCCAAGGAGGCCGGTGTCGGCCGGTTCGTCTACATGTCGAGCTGCTCGGTGTACGGCGTGGCGGACGGCACGGTCGACGAGACCAGCCCGGTGAACCCGCAGACCGCCTACGCGATCTGCAAGGCGCGCGTCGAGCGCGACGTCGCCCCGCTGGCGGACGAGACCTTCGCCCCGACCTTCCTGCGCAACGCCACCGCCTTCGGCGCCAGCCCGCGCATGCGCTTCGACATCGTGCTCAACAACCTCGCCGGCCTGGCGTGGACCACGGGCAAGATCGCCATGAACAGCGACGGCACCCCGTGGCGCCCGCTGGTGCACGGCCTGGACATCGCCCAGGCGATCCGCCGGGTGCTCACCGCGCCGGTCGAGGCCGTGCGCGGCGAGGTGCTCAACGTCGGCTCGGAGGAGCAGAACTACCAGGTCCGCGACATCGCCGAGAAGGTCGCCGCGGCGTTCCCGGGCTGCGAGCTGAGCTTCGGCCCGCCCAGCGCGGACAACCGCTCCTACAAGGTGAACTTCGACAAGATCAAGAAGGTCCTGCCGGACTTCGAGTGCCAGTGGGACGCCGCCCGCGGCGCCCAGCAGCTGCACGACGTCTTCGAGGCGATCCAGCTGGACGAGGCCACGTTCAACGGCCGCGGCCACACCCGCCTCAAGCAGCTCGAGCACCTGCTGAGCACCGGCCAGATCGACGCAGAGCTGTTCTGGACCAGCAAGTGAGGATCGAGACCACCCCCATCGCGGGGGTGGCGATCGTCCGCATCGAGCCGCACACCGACGAGCGCGGGTTCTTCGCCCGCTCCTTCGACAGGGCGGCCTTCGCCGAGGCCGGGCTCGACACCGAGCTCGTCCAGGCGAACATCTCCTTCAACAGGCGGGCCGGCACGCTGCGCGGCATGCACTACCAGCTGCCCGTGGCCCCGGAGGCCAAGCTCGTGCGCTGCACCCGGGGTGCGCTGCTGGACCAGATCGTGGACGTCCGCCCGGACTCCCCCACGTACCTGCAGCACGTCTCGGTGGAGCTGACCGCGGACAACCACGTGGCGCTGTACGTGCCGCCGATGTTCGCCCACGGGTTCATCACCCTCGTGGACGACACCGAGGCCACCTACAACGTCTCCGCGCCCTACACCCCGGGCGTGGAGCGCGGCCTGCGCCACGACGACCCCGACCTCGGCCTGTCCTGGCCGGTGCCGGTGGCCGTCATCTCCGACAAGGACGCCTCCTGGCCCCTGCTGGCCGAGAACGGCGGAAAGGCCCCTTCGTGATCATCACTGACAGCGCCCTGGCGAAGCGGCAGCGCGAGGGCCGGCCCATCCGGGTCGGCATGGTCGGCGCCGGCTTCCAGGGGCGGGGTCTGGCCAACCAGATCATCAACAGCACCCCGGGCATGGAGCTGGTGGCCGTCGCCAACCGCACCGAGGCCAAGGGGCTGCGGGCCTACGAGGAGGCCGGGGTCGCCGCGAAGGTGGTCGACTCCCGCGCCGAGCTCGAGCGGAGCATCCGCGAGGGGACCCCCGCCGTCGTCGCCGACGCCCTCGAGCTGGTCGCGGCCGACGGCGTGGACTGCGTCGTCGACGTGACCGGCGCCGTCGAGCACGGGGCACGGGTCACCCTCGCGGCGCTGGAGGCCGGCACGCCCGTCGTGACGATGAACGCCGAGCTCGACGCCACCGTCGGCCCGGAGATCGCCCGCCGCTTCGCCGCGGCCGGCGTGATGTTCACCGGCGCCGACGGCGACCAGCCCGGCGTGACCGTCAACCTGCTGCGCTTCGTGCGCGGCATCGGCCTGACCCCGCTGGTGGCGGGCAACATCAAGGGCCTGCAGGACCCGTACCGCACCCCCACCACGCAGCAGGGCTTCGCCGAGAAGTGGGGCCAGGACCCCTGGATGGTCACGAGCTTCGCGGACGGCACGAAGATCTCCTTCGAGCAGGCGATCGTCGCCAACGCGTGGGGCATGACGGTGCCGCAGCGCGGCATGAACGGCTGGGACCACCGCGGCCACGTGGACGAGCTCACCTCCCGCTACGACGTGGAGGAGCTCAAGGCCAAGGGCGGTGTCGTCGACTACGTCGTCGGTTCGAAGCCCGGCCCCGGCGTCTACGTGCTCGCCACCCACGACGACCCGAAGCAGCAGCACTACCTCAACCTCTACAAGCTGGGTGAGGGACCGCTGTACTCCTTCTACACGCCGTACCACCTGTGCCACTTCGAGGTGCCCACCACGGTGGTCCGCGCCGTCGACTTCGACGACGCCGCCCTCGTGGCCGCCGGCGACCTCAGGGTGGAGGTGCTCACCACCGCCAAGACCGACCTGGCGGCGGGCACCACCATCGACGGCCTCGGCGGGTACCACGTGTACGGTCAGGCCGAGGACGCCACCACCGCCCGCGAGCAGCGGCTGCTGCCGCTGGGCCTGGCTCCGGGCTGCACCCTGAAGGTCGACGTCCCGAAGGACGCCGTCATCACCTACGACATGGTCGAGGTGCCGTCGGGGCGCCTCGTGGACGAGCTGCGCGCCGCGCAGGACGCCCGCCTGGCCCCGCTGTCCTGACGACCCGAGCACGTCCGGCCCCCGGACCGCACCCCGGTGCGGACCGGGGGCCGCGCCGTCCGCCAGAGTGGTGCCTGTGAGCGACGCTGCCGGGGCGGCGCCCCGACCCCCTCGCACGCTGCTCGTGGCCGACGCGCTGTTCCGCACGGGCGCCACGCGCGTGGTGCTCTCGCTGCTCGAGCAGTGGGGACCGCGCGGCGGCCAGCTGGCGGTCCTGCAGGACCCCGCGGACGCCTCCCTGCTCACGCCCGGGCCCGAGGTCCCCGTGGTGCGCCTGGCCGCTCCCGGGCAGCGGCTGCGCGCTAGCGGTCTGAAGTCCCTGGTGCGCCTGGTCGCGCTGGCCCGCCGCCACGAGGTGGTGCTGGCCACCTCCGAGATCGGCCCGGGGCTGGTGGCGGCGTGGCTCGCGGCCCGCCTGGCCCGGCGGACGTTCGTGGTGTCCGTGCACGCCGACCTCGACGACGCCCTGGCCGAGTGGGTGCCCCGGCCGCTGCGGCCGCTGCTGCGCCTGGTCCACCGCCGCGCCGACGCGGCGGTCTGCATCGACGCCGGCGTGGTCGCCCCCGTGCTGGCCAACGGCCTGCCCCCGGAGCGCGTGCACGTGGTCCGCAACGGCGTGGACCTGGCGGCCGTGCGCGCTGCGGCCTCAGCGCCGGCGCTGCTCCCCTCCTCCCGGGAGGACGAGAGCGACGACGGCGGCGCTGCCGCCCCGCGGGTGCCCGTGGTGGTGGCCACGGGGCGCCTGGCGCCGCAGAAGGGCTACGACCTGCTGCTGCGCGCGCACGCCGACGTCGTGCGCCGGGTCCCGCACCGCCTGCGCGTGCTCAACGACGGCCCGGAGCAGGAGGCGCTGCAGTCCCTGGCCGCCGAGCTGGGCGTCACGGCCACCGTCTCCTTCGAGGGCGCCGTCGACGCGCCGCTGCCGCAGGTCGCGCACGCCGACCTGTTCTGCCTGCCGTCGCGGCACGAGGGGCTGCCGCTGGCACTGGTCGAGGCGGTGGCCCTCGGTGTGCCGTGCCTGGCCGCGGACAGCAGCGCGGGGGTGCGGGAGGTGCTCGACGGTGGCCGCACCGGGGAGCTCGTCCCGGTCGAGGACGTCGACGCGCTGGCGCGGGCGCTGGAGCGCCACCTGCGCGACCCCGCCCCGCTGCGGGACAAGGCGCTCGCCGGACTGCGGCACGTGGAGCAGTTCGACGTGACCGGCATGGCGGCCGGGTGGGCGCGCGCCCTGCGCGCCGCCGCGGACGCGGCCCGCGGTGTCCGTTCCACCCCGTCCGCCCCCCTTCGTCCCCCCGTCGTCCCTCCTGGGGGATGATCGGGGGGTGACGAACCACCCCCACGGCAGCCCCGGCAGCCCCGGCACCGCTGGCGGCGGGGCACCGGCCGCGTCCCGCCGCGCGGTGCTGGCGGGAGCTGCCACGGCGGTCGGGGGCGCGGTGCTCGGGGCCCAGGTGGCCGCCGCGACACCGGCGCGGGCCGTCACCACTGGCCGGCCCGCCGCCGCGGGGACCTCGCTGCTGCAGAGCGCCGCGAGCGGGCTGCCGTTCATGCTCGGCGCCGCCGGCGACGGCGTGGCGTCGGGCGAGTACGAGCGCCTGCTGGGCCGCCGCCTCGACCTCACGGCCACCTGGGCCGACAGCCCGTGGGCCAGCACCCACCTGCCCGTGCTCCAGCCGGGCGGTGAGCTGGCCGGCTGGACGCGGGCCCTGGACGTGTCGGTGGGGGCCTTCGGCGCCGGCACCACCTGGGCGCAGGCGGCGGACGGCGCGTGCGACGAGACCTGGACCGCGTCGTTGGCGCTGCTCGCCCGCCTGAGGGCGGGTGCCTCCGGCACCACGTTCATCCGCTTCGCCCACGAGATGAACGGGAACTGGTACCCGTGGAGCGTGCGGGCGGGCGAGGTGGGCGACTTCCAGCGGGCCTGGCAGCGCTACCGGGCCCTGCAGCAGCGGCTGTTCCCCGCCGCGCGGCTGGTGTTCTCCCTCAACCACAACACCGTCGGCCTGGACGCCGACAGCTCGGTGCTGCACCCCGGCGCCGGCCAGGCCGACGTGCTCGGCGTGGGCTACTACGACCGCTACCCGTACCTGGCCACCGCCGCGGACTTCGCGGGCTGGCTGCCGGCGCGCGACCGCTGGGGCGGCCCCGCCGGGCTCGACGCGTTCCGGGCGCTGGCGGCCTCCTGGGGGCTCCCGCTGGCGCTGCCGGAGTGGTCGCTGTGCGCGGACGGCTCCGGCGGTGACGCACCCGAGTTCGTGACCGCCCTGCACTCCTGGCTGCTCGCCCACGCGGGATCGGGAGCCGGTCAGGTGCTGTACGCCTGCCAGTTCGGCGTCAGCTCCGGGTTCGGGGGCGCCTTCACGCTGCTCCCTCCCGACCGGCTGCCGCGGGCGTCGGCGGAGTACCGCCGCCTCTTCGGCGCCTGAGCCACCCTCCGGCGGCACCGACGACAGCGCCCGGCCGGCCCCTCGCGGGGCGGCCGGGCGTCGTCGGTGCTGCCGGCGGGTCCGCTCAGGCCGCTCAGGTGGTGACGAGGCGCCGCTGCTCGGCCCACGCCAGCACGGACGCCGCCTCGGCGGCCCAGTCGTGGTTGGGCGGCAGCAGCTCGACCTCCATGTGCGCGACGAGGTTGAGGTCGACGGCCATGAGCGTGCGCCGGTGCTGCGGGCGCCGGTGGGAGCGCAGGTTGCTGGCCGCCAGGAAGGGCGCCAGGTACACGCGCCGCAGCTTGCGGAACAGGCCGCCCTCTCCGCGCAGGAGCAGCGTGCGGCCCAGGTCGCTCCACCGGTGCGTCTCGTAGCCCTGCACGTTGTGGAACATGTCGTGGTCGCGGTACATGCTGCGGTGCGGGACCATCGCCAGCCGGAAGATGCCGACGTCCTGCGCCAGGGCGTCCGCCCGCACGGCGAAGGTGCTGGCCGTGGAGTCGATGCGCTGCCAGCGACGGCCGCCCACCCACTCCTCGCGGTCGGTCCACCCGCGCGGACGGGGCTGGTCCAGGCCCGGCGGGAGGTACCAGGAGTTCTCGGTGACGCCGTAGAGGGCGAAGTAGTCGACGTCGGGCAGGGCCCGGCCGGCCTCCACGAGCGCCGCGAGGGATCCCTCGGTGTAGAGGTAGTCGTCCTCGGCGAGCCAGACCAGGTCGTCGCCCCAGGTGGCGGCCAGCTTGAGCATGGTCATCCACGAGCCCTGCATGTTCGTCGGACCGATGCTCACGATCTCGCCGCGGCCACGCATGAGCGCCAGGCGCTCCTCGGGGATCGGGCCGTTGTTCATGAACACCACGTCGGCCGCGACCTGGTCGAGCGCCCGCAGGAAGGACAGCAGCGACGTCGTCTTGGAGTAGTACGCGGGGCGGTTCTTGAGGTTGTCGCCGCCGTAGGAGCGGTAGACCACCCGCAGGCGGCCGGTGCTGCCGCCGCGGACCTGCGCGAGCGTCGCCGTGTGCTCCCAGCCGCCCTCGGCCACGCTCATGCGAAGAACGACCGCACGCCGTCGACCACGCGGTCGATGGTGGCGGGGTCCATGTAGGGGTGCAGCGGCAGCGTGAGCACCTGGCTGGTGGCCAGGTCCGTCACCGGCAGCGGGCCCCGGCGGGAGTCCGCGTAGAAGGAGAACTCGTGGGCGCCCAGGAAGTGGATGCCGGAGCCGATGCCGCGCGCCTTGAGGTGGGCGATGAGGTCGGAGCGGCGCGAGCCGTCGCGCAGCCGGATGACGTAGATGTAGGGCGCCACGCCCTCCCAGTCCGTGTCGAACAGCTGCAGGTGGCCGGCCTCGGCGAGGTCGGCGAACGCGGCGTCGAAGGCCTGGCAGTAGCTGCGGCGGTTGTCGATGAACTCCTCCACCAGGGCCAGCTGCGCCAGCCCGATCGAGGCGGGCACCGAGCCGAGGTGGCACCGGAAGCCCTGGCGCACCACGTCGAACTCCCAGTTGCGCTGGTTCTTGTAGCGCGCGTCGGTGTCGGCGTCGATGCCCAGGTGGCGCAGCTCGTGCAGGGCCTGCACGTCGGCGGGGTCGCGGGTGATGATCGCGCCGCCCTCGAGGGTGGTGATGGTCTTCACCGGCCCGAAGCTGAAGCACGTGATGTCGCCGAAGGAGCCGACGGGCCGGCCGTCCGAGACGGAGCCGAAGGCGTGCGCGGCGTCCTCGATGACCCGCAGGCCGTGCTCGTCGGCGATCTCGAGGAGCTCGTCCAGCTGGCAGGGCAGGCCGAGGTAGTCGACGGCGAGGATCGCCCTGGTGTTCTCCGTGATGGCCTCGCGGACGCGCTGCGGGTCCAGGCACAGACGTCGGTCCTCGACGTCGGCGAAGACCACCGAGGCGCCGGTGCGGCTCATGGCCTGGTGGCCCGCGACGTAGGTGAAGGAGGGCGCGATGACCTCGTCGCCCGGGCCCAGCCCGATGAGCTGGCCGGCGAGGTGGAGCGCCTCGGTGCACGAGTTGGTGGAGACGGCGCGACGGCCGCTCTCGCCGAGGTGGAGGAAGGACTCCAGGCCCAGCTCGAAGTCCTGGCTGAGCTTGCCCATGCCGAGCCAGCCGACCTCGAGGGCGGACCGCGCGGCCTCCTGCACCTCAGCCCCGAGGTAGGGGCGGTAGACCGGCACCGGGTCCGAGGCGCCCAGCGCCGGGTAGCGCAGGTCGTTCAGGGTGGCCACGCCGAGGCCCGACGCAGCGTCCTGGTCGGCGCCCAGGGTCTTGTCCAGGCTGCTGTCGAGGCTGGTGTCGGTGCTCATCGGTCTCCCTCTCCCCCGCGCAGGCTTCCCTGCTGCTCCTCGCTGACGGTAGTCAATGGTCCTGACCCGTGGTCGACCGAGGCGGTCCGTCCGAGGGACCGTCTGTGCTGATCTCCCCCCGTCTGGCGGACACGCGGGGACCCCGCACGGCCCTCGGCGCTGTTCCCGGCGCTCTCCCCCGCACCCACGAGGGCCACTCCCCCGGGCACCACGCGCAGGCGCAGCTCCGCCAGCACCGCCGCGAGCGCCAGCAGCGCCCCCGCCATCTCCGAGCCCTCCTCCACGGCGTTGAGGAGGATGTAGGAGACCGGCTGCGGTGCTGTCAGCTCGGCGGTGCCGGGCAGGTCGACGAGGAAGAAGCTCGTGACGTACTCCATGACGAGCGCGCCGAACAGGTACACCACCCCGGCCACCACCAGCCGGGTGCGCAGGCGCGGCGGCAGCGCCCGCGCCAGCCGCAGGGCGACCACGCCGCCGCCCACGGCCAGCAGCACACCGGGCACCAGCCAGGCGAAGTTGTGCAGCCCCAGGGTGGCGTGCAGGTGCTCGGCGAACAGGGCGAGCGACTCGTGCAGCTCGCTGGCCTCGTCCAGGCCGAGGTACCCGGCCACGGCCGCCAGCACGACCACGGGCCAGGCCCGCTCACCGCGCGCACGGCGCTCACCGGCGAGGAAGAGGAACCCCAGGCCGACCAGCGCCAGCAGGGCGGCGCTGAAGGTGGCCGGCAGGTTGGCCTCGCCGTCCAGGTCGGTCTGGCGCTTGGCCTCGTCGAGCCAGGCCAGCGGCAGGGCGGCGTCGCTCTGCACCGCCTCCACGGCGATGCGCACCGCCGGTCCCACGAGCACGAGCACCAGGGCGACCACGGCCAGCACCCGCACCAGCGGGGTCAGGCGCAGCAGGTCGCCCTCGACCCACGGTCGCCGGCCGCCCCGCCCGCCCGCGTCCGCTCCGACGCCACCGCTCCTCGTGAGGACCACGGCCACCACCCCTCCGGCGGGTCCGTCCCCGCGCTCCTGCACCCGCTCCGGCCCCCGCGCACCGGTGCGCTCCCGCCGCGGCGGTCGGAGGATCATGCGCCCCGGCACCGGTGCCGCGCAGCCCCCGCACGGGGACGGGGCCCCCGGTGGCGCAGCGGGGTCGCCCGTGCGGCCCAGCCGCTCAGACGGCCGCGACCGCGCGCGCACCCGCCTGCCCGGCCAGCACCGGGCGGGCCGGGTCCAGGTCCACCACCACTCCCTGCGGCGTGACGCGCCCGCGCAGCACGAGCAGCACCGCCCGCAGCGCGAGCAGCGCACCGGCCATCTCGAGGCCCTCCTCGACCGCGTTGAGCAGCACGTAGGCGGCGCTCTGCACCGGCTCGACGCCGCCCTCGGGGGCGGGGCGGAACATCCCGCCGGTCACGGTCTCCACCACGAGGGCGCCGAGCAGGTACACCGCCCCGGCGGCCACCAGGCGCCAGCGCGTCCGGGGCGCCAGGGCGCGGGCCGACCGCAGCAGGACCACCCCCACCCCCAGGACGACGACGAGGCCCGGCACCACCCAGGAGAAGCGCAGCCCCGCGTCGACGCCGAGCAGGTCCGCGAGGAGCGCCAGCTGCTCGTGCAGGGAGGCCAGCTCGTCCACCGACAGCAGCGCCGCCACACCGGCGGGCAGCGCCAGGGGCCAGGCCCGGTGGCCCCGGGCGCGCACGAGCGCCGCCGCCACCGCCAGCCCCGCGGCCGTGGCGGCGAGCAGCGCCGCGGAGAAGTACGTGGGCAGGTTCCCCTCCTCGTCGAGGTCCACCAGGCGCGCCGCCTCGGCCAGCCACGCCTGCGGGAGGGCCGGGTCCCCGGCCACGGAGTCCACGGACAGCCGCACGACCGGCCCCACGACCGCCAGGACGGCGAGCACCACCACCAGCGGCCGCACCGCGCGCACCGGGGACCACCACGTCCCCGGCTCTCGGGGGCTGCGCGCACCTCGGCGCGGTGGCCGGGTCAGCGGGCCATGCGTCGTCGTCCTGCTCCGTGGGGTCATGAGTCGCCTTCCCGTGGGCCGGAGGCGCGGCTCTGCACCCCCGGGCAGGCGCCCATCGTGGTCGCCCGGCGACGCCTCGGCGCGGGCGCGGGGACCGCCGGGCGCCGCGGGGCCACCGCGTGCACCCGGGCGGGTGCCCTCCGGCCGCGCCGAGCGACCGCCCGACCACCCCGTGCCACCCCGTGCCACCCCGGAGGAGCCCGGGGTGGGCTCAGCGGCGGACGCCCACGCGCCGCAGCAGCCGCTTGGCGGTGTCCTTCGCGGCCCGCTCCGCCGTCAGCCGGGGGCGCTGCGCCCACAGGCGGTCGAACAGCTCGGCCTGCCCCAGCCCGTCAGCGGCCCGCGCGGCGGTCAGCGCCGCGCTGAAGGGCTCGCGCATCTCGGCGGGCCAGTAGTGGACCACCGCGTCGCGCGCCTCCGCCACCGACGTCCGCGCGGCCAGGCCCACGGCGAACGCGAGCTGCTCGGAGGTGTGCGAGTGCTCTCCGAAGCCGTGCTCGAGGAGCTGGTCGGTGAGCTGCGCCACCTCCTCGCAGACGGCGGCGTCGGCCGGGTGCAGCCCGATGACCCCCGCGTTCCAGGAGTCGCGGTCCGCCGGGAACTCCCACGGGCTCTGGTCCGGTCGGACCGGCCGGTGGCGCTCCAGCACGTGGGCCAGGGCCGCGGCCTCCGGCGCGGGCGGACGCCCCTCCCGCAGGTGCATCACGCTGCGGCCGGGACCCACCCGGTCGAAGACCACCGACGGGGAGCGCCGCCACCAGGTGTCGCCGTCCACGTAGACGCAGCGCCCGCCGCCGGAGCGCTCCAGGGCGGCGCGCAGCACCTCGATCTTGGCCCGCCAGACGTACTGGTGCGGCCCCATCCAGGCGCGCGCCTGCTCCGGGTCCACCTCCACGACGTCGACGGGGAGGTCCTTCCACGCCGACGGCCTGTCGGTCCACACGGAGACGCCCCAGCTCCCGCCGACGGACGGCACGTGGCGCAGCGCCGTCTGCACCGAGAAGCGCACTTCGTCGACGTGGCGCCCCTCTCCGAAGCTGATGTACACGAGGTGATCCACATCCCCATGGTGGGGGACGGAGGTGGACACCCGGCAAACACGCAGGTCAGAGGGGTGCGCGCCGGGGTCAGCTGGCCGCGCTGGCCACCACCGGCCGTCCCGCCGCGGCCTCCACCGGCAGTACCGCGTCCAGCAGCGCCGTGGCCCACTCCAGCACCGCTCGGTCGCGCAGCGGCTGCCCACCGACGCGCGCCGTCATCGGCTGCGGCACGAGCACCGTCCGCAGCGCCTGCTTCACGAGCGTGCCCGGGTACAGGCGCTGCACGCGCAGCTCCTGGCTCTCCCGCAGCTCCACGGGCGCGAACCGGATGTTCCGGCCCTGCAGCGACACCTCGGTGATGCCCGAGGCCCGCGCGCGCACGCGGAAGCGCGCCACCGCCAGCAGGTTCTCCACCTGCTCGGTCGGCTCGCCGTAGCGGTCCACCAGCTCCGCGCGCACGGCGGCCACGTCGTCGTCCGAGGTCGCCGCGGCCAGCTTGCGGTACGCCTCCAGGCGCAGCCGCTCGTGGGGCACGTAGTCGTGGGGAAGCAGCCCGTCGACAGGGAGCTCGATCTTCGCCTCGGGCAGCCCCTCCTCCTTGGGACCGTCGCGGTACTCCGCGACCGCCTCGCCGACGAGTCGCACGTACAGGTCGAAGCCGACGCCCGCGATGTGCCCGGACTGCTCCCCGCCCAGCAGGTTGCCGGCACCGCGGATCTCGAGGTCCTTCATGGCCACCTGCATGCCGGCGCCGAGGTCGGTGTGGGAGGCGATGGTGGCCAGCCGGTCGTGCGCGGTCTCCGTCAGCGGCTTCTCCCCCGGGTACATGAAGTACGCGTAGGCGCGCTCGCGGCCGCGGCCCACGCGGCCGCGCAGCTGGTGCAGCTGGGACAGCCCGAGCAGGTCGGCGCGCTCGAGGATGAGGGTGTTGGCGTTGGAGATGTCCAGGCCGGTCTCGACGATCGTGGTGCACACGAGCACGTCGGAGCGCTTCTCCCAGAAGTCGACGATGACCTCCTCGAGGCGGTGCTCCGGCATCTTGCCGTGCGCGGTGGCGATGCGGGCCTCGGGGACGAGCTCGGCCAGGCGCGCCGCCGCCCTGTCGATCGACTCCACCTTGTTGTGCACGTAGAAGACCTGGCCCTCGCGCAGCAGCTCGCGCCGGATGGCGGCGGCCACCTGCTTCTCCTCGTACGGCCCCACGTACGTGAGGACCGGGTGGCGCTCCTCCGGCGGGGTGGCCAGCGTGGACATCTCGCGGATGCCGGTGACGGCCATCTCCAGCGTGCGCGGGATGGGGGTGGCGCTCATCGCGAGCACGTCCACGTTGGTGCGCAGCGTCTTGAGGAGCTCCTTGTGCTCCACGCCGAAGCGCTGCTCCTCGTCGATGATGACCAGGCCGAGGTCCTTGGCGCGGTACTCCCCGCCGAGGAGGCGGTGGGTGCCGATGACCACGTCGACCGTGCCGTCCGCCAGGCCGGCCTTGACGGCCTCGGACTCCTTGGCCGAGACGAAGCGGCTCAGCGCCCGGACGGTGACGGGGAACGGGGCGAACCGCTCGGCGAAGGTCTCCAGGTGCTGCTGCACGAGCAGCGTGGTGGGCACCAGCACCATCACCTGCTTGCCGTCCTGCACGGCCTTGAACGCGGCGCGGACGGCGATCTCGGTCTTGCCGTAGCCGACGTCGCCGCAGATGAGGCGGTCCATGGGCACGACGCGCTCCATGTCGGCCTTCACCTCGTCGATGGTCACCAGCTGGTCGGGCGTCTCGACGAAGGGGAAGGCGTCCTCCAGCTCGCGCTGCCATGGGGTGTCGGTGGCGAAGGCGTGCCCCCGGGTGGCCATGCGCGCGCTGTAGAGCTTGATGAGGTCGCCGGCGATCTCCTTGACGGCCTTGCGCGCACGGCCCTTGGTCTTGGCCCAGTCCGCGCCGCCCATCTTGTTGAGCGCCGGGGCCTCGCCGCCGACGTACCGGGTGACCTGGTCGAGGGTGTCGGTGGGCACGAACAGCCGGTCGCCCGGCTGGCCGCGCTTGGACGGCGCGTACTCGATGACGAGGTACTCGCGGGTGGCGCCCTGCAGCGTGCGCTGCACCATCTCCACGTAGCGGCCGACGCCGTGCTGCTCGTGCACCACGAAGTCGCCGGTCTTGAGCTGCAGCGGGTCGACGGCGTTGCGCCGCTGCCGGCTGGGCATGCGCTTGGCGTCCTTGGCGGACATCGGGCCGGAGGTCCCCAGCACGTCGGCCTCGGTGAGCAGCGCGAGCTTGAGGCCGGGAGCGACGAAGCCGTGGCCGAGGCTGGCGGTGGTCACCCGGACGACGCTGGGCTCGGGCAGCTCGTCCACGCCGTCCGAGCGCGCGGCCGGCACGTCGGCGTCGCGCAGCACCTCCGCGAGGCGGTCGGCGGAGCCGTGGCCGGCCGCGGTGGCCACGAGGCGCCAGCCGTCGCTCACGAGCCCGCGCAGGTCGGCGAGGGCCCGCGGCACGTCACCGGCGTAGCCCTCCACCTCGCGGGCCCCGACGGTGACGACCACGGCGTTGTCGCTGGCGTCGAAGCCCGCCGCCCCTGACAGCTCCTCGTCGGCGGTGAACGAGCTGAGCGACCACCACGGCCGGCCGGTGCTCAGCGCGTGCGCGCGGGTGGCGGCGAAGGTGGTGTAGCTGGCGCGGTCCAGGCCGAGGTCCACCGGGACCTGCCCGCCCGAGGCGGCGTTGGCCCAGGCGGCGGCGAGGAACTCCTCGGAGGTCGCCACCAGGTCGTGGGCGCGGCTGCGGACGCGCTCGGGGTCGAGGACGACGACGTGCGTGCCGGCGGGCAGCACGTCGAGCAGGGGCTGCATGCCGTCGACGAGGGCCGGGGCCAGCGACTCCATGCCCTCCACGGCGATGCCGCCGGCGATCTTGTCGAGCATCTCGGCCGCGCCCGGCAGCTGCTCCTTGAGCGCGGCGGCGCGGCGCCTCACCTCGTCGGTGAGGAGCAGCTCGCGGCACGGCGGCGCCCACAGGCCCTCGGGGACCACCTCCAGCGACCGCTGGTCGGCCACCGAGAAGGCGCGCACCTCGTCGACCTCGTCGCCGAAGAGCTCGACCCGCAGGGGGTGGTCGGCAGTGGGCGGGAAGACGTCGAGGATGCCGCCGCGCACGGCCACGTCGCCGCGGCGCTCGACCATCTCGGTGCGGGTGTACGCGGCGGCGGCCAGGTCGGCCACCACCTGGTCGAGGTCGACGACGTCACCGGCCCGCAGCTGCACGGGGCGCAGGTCCCCCAGGCCGGCCACCAGCGGCTGCAGCACCGCCCGCACCGGGGCCACCACCACCGAGACGCGACCGTCCTCCGCGCCCAGCGCGCCGGGGTGGGCCAGGCGGCGCAGGACGGCGAGGCGGCGCCCCACGGTGTCGGAGCGGGGCGACAGCCGCTCGTGCGGCAGCGTCTCCCAGCTGGGGAACTCCACCACGGACGTCGGCTCCAGGAAGCACCGCAGCGCGGCGGCCAGGTCCTCGCACTGGCGGCCGGTGGCGGTGACCGCGAGCACGGTGCGGCCCGCGCCGCCGTCGTCCGGGGGCGACGCGAGCGCGGCCAGCAGCGCCGGGCGCACCCCGGGCGGGACGGCCGCCTCGAGCAGCGGGACGTCGCCAGAGCGGGCGTTCGCGACGGCGAGGGAGAACCCGCGGTCGGGCAGCAGGGCGGAGACGATCCCAGTCAGCGGCACGAGCACCCAGGGTAGGTCGCCCCGCTGACACCCGCCGCCCCCGATGGCACCCGGCGCCGCCGGCCGTCAGGCCAGCGGGCCGTCAGGCCGGGGCGAGCCCCGCGGACGGGCCGCCGCTGACCTCGGGGCGCTGCGGGGCGTGCGAGGTCGACGGGTCCGGCAGCGGGGGCAGCGAGCCGGGCAGCGCGCGCGCCGCTACGGGCACCTCGCCGGGCGGCGGGGCGGCGGCACCGGTGAGGAGGTCCGCGGCCTTCTCGGCCAGCACCATCACGGGCGCGTAGCTGTTGCCGTTCGGCATCAGCGGGATCGCGGAGGCGTCCACCACCCGCAGGCCCTCGACCCCGTGGACCTGGAGCGTGGCGGGGTCGAGCACCGCGTCGTCGTCGACGCCCATCCTGGCCGTCGACGTGGGGTGCAGACCCGTGCGGGCCGTGCGCTGCACGAAGGCCAGCAGCTCGGCGTCGCTGACCACGTGCGTGCCGGGCACCACCTCGCCGCCGTCGTAGGGCTCGAAGGCGGGCTGGGACAGCAGGTCGCGGACGGTCCGCAGCACCCTGACCCACGCCTGCCGGTCGCTCTCGGTGGAGAGGTAGTTGTTGACGATGACCGGTGCGGCCGAGGGGTCGGTCGAGCGCAGCGAGACGCGACCGCGGGAGGTCACGCGGCCGGGGTAGGCGTACAGCTGGTAGCCGTGGCCGTCGACGACGGGCATGCCGGCCACCGGCCAGACCAGGCTGGAGAAGAAGACGGTGGCCTCGGGGACCAGCTGCTCGGGGCTGGTGCGCAGGAAGCCGCCGGCCTCGATGTGCGTGCTCGCCCCAGGACCGCTGCCCAGCGCCACCCACTGCGCGGCGGCCGCCAGGAGGTTCGGCTTGTGCTTGATGCTGGCCATGCTCACCGGCTGGCTGCAGCGGTGCTGGACGAAGGCCCCCAGGTGGTCCTGCAGGTCGCGGCCCACGCCGGGCAGGTGCTGGACGACGTCGACGCCGGCGGCGGCGAGCTCTTCGCGCGGGCCGATGCCCGACAGCAGGAGCAGCTTGGGGGTCTCGAAGGCGCCGGCGGCGAGCACCACCTCCCCGGCGCGCACCTCCTGCTCCGGGCCCGGGGCACCGCCGGCCCCGTCGAGCACGCGGTAGCGCACGCCCACCGCGCGGCCGCCCTCGACGAGGACGCGGGTGACCAGCGCGCGGGTCTGCACGCGCAGCGCGCCGCGACCGGGACGTCCGTGCAGGTGGGGGGTGAGGTAGGCGTCGGCGGCCGTGACGCGCCGGCCGCGGTGGGCGGCCTTCTCGAACCTCCCGACGCCGTCCTGGACGTCGTTCGGGTCGGTGGCCACGGGGTGGCCGGCCTGGCGGGCGGCCTCGAAGAACGCCTCGTGCAGGGGGCTGCTCGCCGGGTCCGGGGTGAGCACGTGCGCACCGGCGCGCCCGCGGCTCGGACCGGCGGCGGGCGTCAGCGCGGCCTCGACGCGCTGGAAGTACGGCAGCAGGTGGGCGTAGTCCCAGCCCTGCTCGCCCGTCAGGGCGGCCCAGCCGTCGTAGTCGGCGGCGTGGCCGCGCTGGTAGAGCATGCCGTTGATGGCGCTGGAGCCACCGAGCACCTTGCCGCGCGGCAGCACGACCTTGCGGCGAAAGAGCCACGGCTCCTCCTCCGAGGTGTACTTCCAGTCGTAGCGGGGGTCTCCCACGGCGCGGTACATGCCCAGCGGCATGCGCACCTCGACGTCCCACGGGCGCACGGGCGCACCGGCCTCCAGCACGAGCACCGAGCCCGCCCCGCGCTCCACCGCACGTCCCGCGACCACGCTGCCGGCGGAGCCTCCGCCGACGACGACGACGTCGACCCGCTCGTGAGACGCCGCGCTGCTGCTCCGGCGTGCTCGGGGGATCGCGTGTCCGTGGCCGCTCACAGCGTGCCTCCTCGTCCGTGTCCGACGTCCTCTGCCCGGCGCGCGGGCCCTCGGACACCCCCCTGCCCGACCGCTCACCGTAGCCCTGCGTCACCCCCGCCCGGGAGCGGAGGGCCCTGCCTGACAGCACACCACCCGATCGGGTGGAACTCCACCGCGGAGGGCGGTCTCGCAGGTCAAGGCTTGGTCAAGTCAGGTCAAGAGATGGTCAAGAGGTCCACCTGGACGGACGAGAGGGAGCGCTGCGGAGGTGCCGGCGGCCCCCGCGGGCACCGGCACCGTCACTCAGCGCACCGGCCGATCAGCCGAGCAGTCGATCTGTCGATCAGCCGGTCAGCCGAGCGCCGGTGCCGGGTGGACGAGGTCGGCGGTCACCTCGGCGGTGCTCGCCGCACCCGCGAGCGCCATGGCGTGCGCCAGGTCGGAGACGACCTCCGCCACGCAGGCGCGCGCGGCGTCCGCGCCCCCGGCGGCCAGCGCCCACAGCACCGGGCGCCCCAGGAGCACGGCGTCAGCGCCCAGCGCCAGCGCCGTGAGCACGTCGGTCCCGGTGCGCACGCCGCCGTCCACCAGCACCACCGGGGCGTGCCCCGAGGGCAGCGGGCCGGTCAGGCGCGCGTGCTCGCGCACGGCGGCTGCCACCTCCGGCAGCGCCAGGGCGCTCGGCACGGAGCGGTCCAGCTGGCGCCCGCCGTGGTTGGAGACCACCACGCCGGCCGCCCCCGCCTGCAGGCACGCCACCGCGTCGTCCCCGCGGAGCACGCCCTTGACGAGCACGGGCAGCCCGGAGACCTCCGCCAGCCAGCGGACGGTGCCCAGGTCGATGGTCGGGTCCTGCTCGGCCGCCGCCCGCTGCTCGGCCACGGACAGCTGCGCTCCCCCGGCGGCCGCGCGCTCGGCGAAGTGCGGGGCCAGGTTGACCAGGAAGTGGTCGTCCGGGACCGCCAGCCGGGTGCCGGTGACGCGGCGCTTGCGCCCCACGTAGGGGGTGTCGCCGGTCAGGACCAGGGCCCCGGCGCCCGCGGCGACGGCGCGGCGCACGAGCGCCTCGGTGAGCGAGCGGTCCTTCATCGCGTACACCTGGAACCACCAGGGGGCGCCGTGCTGGGCGGCTGCGGCCGCGACGTCCTCCAGCGAGCGCGACGAGCGGGTCGACAGGCCCAGCAGGCCGCCGCTCCGGCCGGCCGCCTCCGCCGTCGCCAGCTCACCGGCCTCGGTGGCGAGGGCGTGGAAGGCCATCGGGGCGATGCCCACCGGGTGCGCGAGGTCCTGCCCGAGCAGCGTGGTCGCCGTGCTCACCGCGCCGACGTCCCGCAGGACGCGCGGGCGCAGCCGGTAGGACGACCACGCCAGCGCACCCTCGCGGCGGGTGACCTCGTCACCCGCGCCGGCGTCGTAGTAGTCGAGCACCTCGGGCGGCAGCGCGGTGGCGGCGGCCTCGCGCTGGGCCCGCAGCAGGGGCAGGCCCCCCGGCGCTGGCGCCGAGGGGCCTGCCCCTGCTGCACCCGGAGACAGCTGGTGCACCGTGGTCAGTCCTGCCAGATCTTCCACTCGGCCTTGCCCGCGTCCCAGAGCCCGTTGAGCTCCTTCCAGTCGCGGAAGGTGTCCATGCCCAGCCAGTAGCCCTCGTGCTTGTAGACCCCCAGCTGCCCGTCGCGGGCCAGGCGGCCCAGCGGGGCGTGCTCGAGCATCTCCTCGGTGCGGTCGGCGTCGAGGTAGCCCTCCACGAAGGAGCGCTCGAAGACGAAGAAGCCGCCGTTGACGTAGTCGGTCTGCGTGGTGGGCTTCTCGTTGAACTCCTTCACCGCGTCGCCCTCGACCTGCATCTCGCCGTAGCGGCCGCTGGGGTGGACCCCCGTCAGGGTGCCGGTGCGGCCGGAGGCGACGTGCTGGGCGAGCGCGGCCGAGACGTCCACGGACCCGATGCCGTCACCGTAGGTGAGCGCGAAGCGGGGGGCGTCGAGGTACTTGGCGGCACGGGCGATGCGGGCGCCGGTGGCCGTGGTCAGCCCCGTCTCGACGAAGGTGATCTCCCAGTCCTCGTCGGAGGTGTCGGTGTGGAACTCCAGCGGCTTGGCGCCGTTGGTGTGCAGCGTCAGGTCCGAGGAGCGCACGCGGCTGTCGAGGAAGTACGACTTGATCATGTCGCCCTTGTAGCCCAGGCACAGCACGAAGCGGCGGAAGCCGTGGGCCGAGTAGAGCTTCATGATGTGCCACAGGATCGGGCGGCCGCCCACGTCGACCAGGCCCTTGGGCAGCTGCTCGCTGGCCTCCCGCAGGCGCGTCCCCATGCCCCCGCACAGGATCACCACCGGGATGTCGGCGGTCTGCACGTCCTGGCTGGGGGCGTCGGCGCTGTTCGCTGCGGTCATGGGGAAGTCCTCCTCAGGGGCCTGCGGTGGGATCCCGGCCACTGTAGAGAGACCCGCTCGCCGTCACTCACAGCGATGGACCCGACCGGGCGACGCCCGGTCGGGTCACGAGCCGGCCGGCTCGGCCGCGGCTCCCTGCGCGGTTCAGACCTCGTAGGTGCTGCCCTGGTCGTCGACGACGGCGTCCGCGTCGTCGAACCAGTGGCCGTCGTGCCCCAGGTAGCGGAAGTGGATGCTCGAGCCCTTGGGCACGGCCACGGTGGCCGAGCGGCTCCCGTTGGACCGCTTCTTCATCACGTGGGCGAAGGGGCTCCAGTCGTTGAAGTTGCCCACGACGGAGACGGGCTCGGAGTAGTCCTCCGCGGACAGGGAGAACGTCACCTTGACGTCCTCAGACCCCTTGGTCGTCTTGGTGGTGATCGTCACGGTCGGTCTCCTCGGCGCTCTGCTGGCCGCCTCCGATCGGGTGGCGGTGTGGCGCACCGTACCGGAGCACGACACGCCGGGACACCTGCGACGACACGGCGGTTCTTGACGGCGGCCCCGGCGCGCGCCGGGCGCGGCGCGGCGCCGGACCGGGGTGCGCCGTCCCCCGGCAGGGGGGACGGGTGGGCCGTCGGGGTGCGCCCCAGCCGTCCGGAGGGGGCGTCTGCTGGTCGAGGCCGTGTCCGGCGCCCCGACCCTGTGCCACGATCGTCGCCACGGACGAGGGGGGAGAGCGTGGAGCTCACGGACTACCTGCGCGTGCTGCGCAAGCGGTGGCTGTCGATCGTGGTCCTGACCGCGCTGGCCCTGGCCGGCGCCGCGGCGGCCACGCTGGCGGCGACGCCGGAGTACCAGGCCCAGACCAAGCTCTTCGTCAGGACGTCCGGCGCCTCGTCGACCGCGGACCTCCAGCAGGGCAACACCTTCGTCCAGCAGCGGGTCCAGACCTACGCCGACGTCGCCGGGCAGTCCGCGGTGCTGGAGCCGGTGATCGCCGAGCTGGGGCTCGACACCACCCCCGAGGCGCTCGCGCAGCACATCACCGCCGAGGCGCCGCTGGACACGGTGCTCATCAACATCACCGTGACGGACCCCTCCCCGCAGCAGGCGGCCACCATCGCCAACGCCGTCGGCGCCTCGCTGATCACGACGGTCGCGCGGCTGGAGGGCAACGGCACGGGCACCACCACCCCGGTGCAGCTCACCACCACGCAGCCCGCGGTGGTCCCGGCCGCGCCGTCCTCCCCCAACACCCCGCTCAACCTCGCCCTGGGCCTGCTCGTCGGCCTCGCGGTGGGGGTGGGCCTGGCGGTGCTGCGCGAGACGCTGGACACCACGGTGCGCGGGGAGCACGACGTCGCCCACTTCGGCGTGCCGGTGCTGGCGGGGATGCCCTACGACGACAAGGCGCGCGAGACCCCGCTGGTGGTCCTGGCGGACCCCCGCAGCGTCCGCTCGGAGAGCTTCCGCCAGCTGCGCACCAACCTCGCGTTCGCCACCGCGGCGAGCGGAGCCCGATCGCTGGTCGTCACGTCGTCCGTGGAGGGCGAGGGCAAGAGCACGACCGCCATCAACCTGGCCCTGACGATGGCCGGCGCCGGCACGCGCGTGGTGCTGGTGGACGCCGACCTGCGCCGCCCGATGGTGGCGACCTACCTGGGGCTCGAAGGCGCGGTGGGCCTGACCACGGTGCTCGTCGGTGACGCGTCCCTGGACGACGTCCTGCAGAGCTGGGGCGAGGACGGCGCGCTGTCGGTGCTCCCTGCTGGCGGCGTGCCACCCAACCCCAGCGAGCTGCTGGCCTCCGAGCCCATGGCCAAGCTGCTGCAGGACCTCGAGCACCGCTTCGACGTGGTCATCTTCGACGGTGCGCCGCTGCTGGCCGTGACCGACTCCGCGGTCCTCGCGGAGTCGGTGGGCGGCGCGGTGCTGGTGGTCGGCTCCGGCCGCGGGACGCGACCGCAGCTGGCCCGATCGCTGCAGGCGCTGTCCGCTGTCGGCGCCAGCGTGCTGGGCGCCGTCGTGACGATGCTGCCCACCAAGGGCGCCGACGCGTACCAGACGTACTACTACCGCTACCAGCCCGTCGTCGAGGGCGCCCCCAGCGGTGGTCGGCGCGGGCCCCGGCCCCGGCAGTCCCCCGAGGCGCCCGGCGACCTCCCCGCGTGAGAGCCGCCCACCGCGCCGCGGGCCCGTCCCCGGCGACCGCCACACCCGCGGCACCTGCGCCACCGGCACCGCCCCCGGCGCGGCCGCGGCGCGGCCGTCCTGTCCGCGGGTGGCGCCGGCCCCTGCCTCTGACGGTGCTCGGCGCGGTGGCGGTGCTGCTGGTGCTGGGCGTCTGGGCGGCCGTCGCGGGCGCCGGGGTGGCCCGCCACGCCCGAGCCGCCCAGGCCGAGGTCGCCTCGGTGCGGACCGCCGTGACCTCCGGGGACCTCGGTGCCGCCGAGGCCGCGACCGCGCGCGCGTCGGCGGAGACCAGCGCGGCGGCCCACGACGTCGACGCCCTGCCGCTGGTCATGGCCTCGCACGTCCCGGGGAAGCTCGGGGAGGTGGTGGGCGCCCTGCGGACCGCGGTCCACGCGGTCGACCAGGCCGTGTCGCGCGGCGCCCTGCCGGCGGTGCGCAGCGGCGGTGACGCGCTCGAGGCCGGCGTGGTGCGCTCGGACGGCAGCCTCGACCCCGCCGCCCTGTCCCGCCTGGCCGTGCAGCTGCGGCCGGCGGCCCAGCAGGCGGAGCTGGCCCGGGCCAGCGCGGCCGGCATCGACCCCGCGGGCCTGCCGCCGGGCCTGTCCGGGCGGGTGCAGCAGGCCGTGGACGGCGTGGACCAGCTGGCGGACGGCCTGACGCGCACGGAGGCGCTGCTGGGGGCGCTGCCCCGGGTGCTGGGCTCCGACCGGCCGCGCACCTACCTCGTCGGGTTCCAGAACACCGCCGAGCTGCGACCCACCGGCGGCATCATCGGCACCTGGGCGCTGCTGGACGTCACCGACGGCCGGTTCCGCCTCTCGGACGCGGGCTCCAACGCCGACGACCTGGAGCGCCTGACCGGTCCGGTGCGCGACTTCGGCGCGGAGTACTCCGCGCTGTACCCGGCGCAGCAGTCCAGCTACTCCCAGAACGTGGGCCTGAGCCCGCACTTCCCCTACGCCGCGCAGCTGCTCACCGATCTGTGGACCGCGCAGGGCAGGCCCGCGCCGGACGGCGTCATCGTGCTCGACCCCAGCGGGCTCGCCCCGCTGCTGCGGGGTGCCGGTGCCGTCGAGGTGCCCGGTGGCCCCCCCGTCACCGCCGACGACGTCGTGGACGTGGTGCTGCGGCAGGCCTACGACCGCTTCGACGGGGACAACACCGGGCGCAAGGCGTACCTCACCGCCCTCGTCGGCGCCGCCTTCGAGCGCGGGCTCGGGGGCGGCCGGTGGGACGCGGGGCGCCTGGCGGCCCTGGGGACGGCGGTGCAGGACGGGCACCTGCAGATCTGGAGCGCGGACCCGGACGAGGAGAGCGCGCTCGAGGCCGGGGGCGTCGCGGGGTCCCTGCCGGAGCCGGCGACGGGCAGCGCCGGCGTGTACCTCACCAACATCTCGGCCTCCAAGCTCGACTACTACGTCCACGAGCAGGTGCAGGTGACGGGCGGCTGCTCCGCCCCCCCGACCCTGTCCGTGGGGCTGCGCAACGACGCCCCGGCACGGGTGCCGGAGTACGTGTCCAACAAGCTCCCGGGGGTCGACCCGACCACGGAGACGCTCGCGGTGGCGCTGTACCTGCCGCCGGGCACCCGGGCCGCGGAGGTGCTCGTGGACGGCGTCGAGGCGGAGGTGGAGACGGGCACCGAGCGCGGCTGGGGCGTGACGCGCGTGTCCGTGGCCGTCCCGCGCGGGCAGGCGGTCACGGTGCAGGCGACCCTCGACGGCCCGGTGGCGCCCATCACCGAGGTCCACACGCAGCCCCTCGTGCACGCGGCCGAGGTCAGCGCCCCCGGCTGCTCCTGACCGGTCGCCGGCCCGACACGCCGCAGGAGGGCGACGCGACACGCCGCTGTCCTTCCAACGGGGACCGCGACAGAGGTCGCTGACTCCTCGTGGTCACTCCACTGCTCTGCGATCTTCTGCCATGCTTCCGGGCGAACCCACCGATGGCCTCCGGAGGTCCTCCATGTCCGCACGACAGCGCCTGCGCCTCTCGCAGCACGTCGCAGCGACCGCCGCCGCTGTCGGCATCGCGGCGGCCGTCCTCGCCCCGGCGGCGTCCGCCCACGACCCCAAGCCGCCGGCCCCCGCCCCGTCTCACGCGGCGCCCAGCACCAGCGCTCCCACCGGGGCCAAGGAGCTGCCGCGGTACATCAAGCACCAGGGCAAGGTCTACAAGGTCACGACCTGCCAGGGCGGCGCCTACTACTGCATCACCAAGAAGGGCGCCAAGCAGCCCACGTGGGTGATCGCCAAGACCGACAAGAAGGCGGCCTGGCTCAACAAGCTCTTCGCCAAGCCCGTGAGCTGGGCGGTCGTCAAGGCGCCCTTCGAGACGAAGGCGCTGCTCCTGGCGAGCTCGCGCTGCTACCGGGCGGTCGCCTGGATCTGGCGCTGACCTCCCCGACGGGAGGCGGTTCGAGGAGGAGCCCGGGACGACGTCGTCCCGGGCTCCTCCTCATGCCGGAGGCGTCAGCGCCAGCCCGATCGCGCGCACGGCCGGCAGCAGCTGGGACTCCATCAGCTCCCAGGTGGCGGCGTCGGTGCGGAACGGGTCCACGACGTCGTCCAGGTGCGCCTCCCGGACGGCGTGCGCGCCGCGCGAGCGCACCAGCACCTCCGCGAGGGACCGGAGCCGGGCGGCGGGGTCGTCGCCGTGCACGTCATCGGCGCGGGCAGCGGCGATGCGGGCGGCCTCGCGGAGGGTGAAGGAGCGCCGCACGGCCGCCGGGGCGAGGCGGACGACGGCGCTGCGGTGCTCACGGGTGGCGGTGAGCACCAGGGCGGCGTCGCGGACGTCCGCGGCCGTGACCTGGCGCGCCGCGTGGCCGTCGGGGCTGGCGCCGCTGGCCCGGACGGCGGCAGCGGCCTCCGGCTCCATGGCGTGGCCGACCACGGCCCCGGTACCGGCGCTGACCACGCGCACGCGCGGGGCGCCCGGCACGGCAGCGGCGTCGAGGCCGGCCTGCAGCACCCGCTCGGCGATCGGCGACCGGCAGATGTTGCCGGTGCAGACCACGAGGACGAACGGGCCCGGGGCCCCGGGGGCGCCGCTCACCGCGGACCGTGGAAGCGCTGCTGGGCCGCCTCCAGGCCGTCGGTGATGACGGCCTCGACGGCGTCCGCGGCGTCCGCGAGCAGGAACGGCAGCTCCTTGCGCTCGGCGGAGGAGAAGCCGCGCAGCACGAAGTCGGCGGGGTCCATGCGCCCCGGGGGCCGTCCGATGCCCACCCGCACCCGGACGTAGTCCTTGGTGCCGAGCGCCTTGCTGATGTCCCGCAGGCCGTTGTGGCCGCCCTCGCCCCCGCCGCGCTTGAGGCGCACGGCGCCGGCGTCGATGTCGAGCTCGTCGTGGACGGCGATGACGCGCAGCGGGTCGACGCCGTAGAAGCGCGCCAGTCCTGCGGTGGGCCCGCCGGACTCGTTCATCCACGAGGTCGGCTTGGCCAGCACGACCCGCTGGCTGGAGACCCCGGGGGGGCCGAGGCGCACCTCGGCGACGGCGGCCCGCTGCTTGGAGGCCTTGAAGCCGGTCCTCAGGCGGGACGCGAGCTCGTCGAGCACCATCGCTCCCACCGTGTGGCGGTCCGCGGCGTGCTCGGGGCCGGGGTTGCCGAGCCCGACGACCAGCCACGGCCCGTCGACGGGCGCGCGCCCGGCGGCGGGGGTGCTGCCCCCGCCGCCGGGCGCGGCGCTCGAGGAGGTGCTCACTCCTTCGAGGAGCCCTCGTCGCCCTGGGACGCCTCGGCGGACTCGGCGCCCTCGGCGGACTCGTCCTCAGGGGCGTCCTTCTCGATGCCGGCCTCGGCCTCGGCCTCGGCGAGCTCGGCGTCCAGCTCCTCGGCGGTCGGGGCGGCGGAGACGTTGACGACGCCGGCCTCGGCGTCGACGGCGAGCTCCACGCCCTGCGGCAGCCGCACGTCACCGGCGGTGATGAGCGTGCCGGCCTCGAGGCCCTCGACGTCCACCTCGATGACCTCGGGCAGGTCGGTGGCCTCGGCGGTCACGGCCAGCGTGCCCGACTCGACGGAGACGACGGTCTGCGGGGCGGCCTCACCGGTGGTGCGGACCGGGACCTGGACCTCGATGCGCTCGCCGCGGCGGACGATGACGAGGTCGACGTGCTCGATCTCGCGGCGCACCGGGTCCACCTGGACCGCCTTGACGACGGCCAGCTGGGTGCCGCCACCGTCGAGCTGCAGGTCGACGAGCGCGTTGGGGTTCTTGACCAGCAGCATCGTCTCGTGGCCCGGGAGGGTCACGTGGAGCGGGTCCTGGCCGTGGCCGTAGACGACCGCGGGGACCTGGTGGTCACGACGGATGCGGCGGGCAGCGCCCTTGCCGAACTCGGTGCGGGCGGCGGCAGCGAGCTGCGTGCCGGTGTTCTTGGCCATGGTGGTCTCCTGGGTGCTCGACGGTCTCCGCTACCCGGCGCGGACCGGGGGCGGGCCGGAGCACCGGCCACCGCGTCGATCACGGAGCGCACCCGCACAGCGGACGCCTCCCTCGCCGAGGAACCCGGGCAGCCTACCGGTCCGCCGCGGGGACGACGACCAGCCGGCCGACCAGGCCGGCGCACACGACCCACGCGAGCACCACGAGGACGTCTCCGAGGTGCAGCCCGTGCTCCCAGGTCAGCGGCAGGACGACCGGCCCCTGGAACCTGTGGTCACCGACCACCACGGCCAGGGCGAGCACGGACAGCACGCTCAGGACCACGACGCCCATGAGGGCCCTGCGCAGGAGGGGCACCTGGCCACGGTAGCCGCGCGGAGCGCGCGGCGACCGCGGCGAGGGGCCGTCCGGGCGAAGCGCCGTCCGGGCCGGCGGGGAGGCTGTCAGCTGTTGCCGTCGAACAGGCTCGTCACCGAGCCGTCGTCGAAGACCTCGCGGATCGCCCGGGCGATGAGCGGGGCGATGGACAGCACCTTGAGGCTCGGGAACTGGTGCGCCGGCGGGATGGGCAGCGTGTTGGTCACCACGACCTCGGAGATCGGGCTGTCCTTGAGCCGAGCCGCCGCGGGGCCCGACAGGATCGGGTGGGTGGCCGCGACGAGGATCTCCTTGGCGCCGTTGTCCTTGAGGGCCTGGGCGGCCTGGACGATGGTGCCGCCGGTGTCGATCATGTCGTCGACGAGCACGCAGGTGCGCCCCGCGACGTCACCGACCAGCTCGTGGACCTGCACCTGGTTGGGGCGGTTGGGGTCGCGGCGCTTGTGGATGATGGCGAGCGGCGCACCGAGCCGGTCCGACCACACGTCGGCCAGCCGCACGCGGCCGGCGTCCGGGGACACCACGGTGATGCTGCTGGCGTCGGCCACGCGCCCGCGCACGTAGTCGGCGAGCAGCGGCAGCGCCCAGAGGTGGTCGACGGGACCGTCGAAGAAGCCCTGGATCTGCGCCGTGTGCAGGTCCACCGACATGAGGCGGTTGGCACCGGCGGTCTTGAACAGGTCGGCCATGAGGCGGGCGGAGATCGGCTCGCGGCCGCGGTGCTTCTTGTCCTGGCGGGCGTACCCGTAGAACGGGGCGACCACGGTGATGCGCTTGGCCGAGGCGCGCTTGAGCGCGTCGACCATGATGAGCTGCTCCATGATCCACTGGTTGATGGGAGCGCAGTGGCTCTGCAGCACGAACGCGTCGCAGCCGCGCACGCTCTCCTCGAAGCGCACGTACGTCTCGCCGTTGGCGAAGTCGTACGCGGAGGTCGGCACCAGCGCCGCGCCCAGCTCCGAGGAGACCTCCTCCGCGAGCTGGGTGTGGGCCCGCCCGCTGATGAGGACGAGCCGCTTCTCGCCCTGGGTGGTGATGCCGGTCATGACCGCTCCTCCTGCTCGTCCTGCACACCCGCGGGCCCGTCCGCGGGTGCCGTGCGCGCGGCTGCCGCCGCGCGGGCCGAGGCGCTGCCGGGGCGCTTGCGCTCCGTCCAGCCCTCGATGTTCTTCTGGCGGCCGCGACCGACGCCGATCGCTCCCGCCGGCACGTCGTCGGTGATGACGGAGCCCGCCGCGGTGTACGCGCCGGCGCCGATCTCCACCGGGGCCACCAGCACGCTGTCGCTGCCCACGAAGGCGGCGTCGCCGACCACCGTGCGGCTCTTGGTCTGGCCGTCGTAGTTGGCGAAGATCGTGGCGGCGCCGATGTTGGCGCGCTCGCCGATCTCGGCGTCACCGACGTAGGACAGGTGCGGCACCTTGCTGTGCGCGCCGATCACGGCGTTCTTCGTCTCCACGAAGGCGCCGATCTTGCCGTCGGCGCCGAGGCGCGTGCCCGGCCGCAGGAAGGAGAACGGCCCGACGGTGGCGCCGTCACCGACCACGGCGAGCGTGCCGTGCGTGCGCTGCACCACGGCCCCCTCCCCCACCTCGCAGTCGGTGAGGGTGGTGTCCGGACCGACCACCGCGCCGGACGCCACGCTGGTGGCGCCCAGCAGCTGGGTGCCGGGGAGCAGCACCACGTCGCGCCCGAGGTCGACGTGCACGTCCACCCACGTCGTCGCGGGGTCCACCACCGTGACGCCGGCGCGCATGTGCGCCTCGAGGGTGCGGCGGTTCAGCGCCGCACCGAGAGCGGCGAGCTGCACGCGGTCGTTGACGCCCTCGACCTCGCTGGAGTCGGCCACCGCGCGGGCCGCGACGCGGTGGCCCTCGGCGCGGGCCAGCGCCAGCACGTCGGTGAGGTAGACCTCGCCCTGGGCGTTGCCCCGGCCGACCTGCGGCAGGGCCGCGGTGAGCACGGCGGCGTCGAAGGCCCAGATGCCGGTGTTGACCTCGGTGATGGCGCGCTGCGCCTCGCTGGCGTCCTTCTGCTCGACGATCGCGGCCACCGCGCCGTCGTCGTCGCGCAGGATGCGCCCGTAGCCGGTCGGGTCCGCCAGGACGGCGGACAGCACGGTCACCCCGTGGCCGCCCGCCTCGTGGGCCTCGACGAGGTCGACGAGGGTCTGCGCCCGCAGCAGCGGCACGTCGCCGAAGGTCACCACCACGGTGCCGCTCAGCGGCTCGGCGCCCTCGCCGCGCTCGCGCGCCAGCGCGTCGAGCCCGCACTGGACCGCGCGGCCGGTGCCGGGCACGTCGTCCTGGTCCGCCACGAGGACGTCGGCGTCCACCTCGAGGGCGTGCGCGGCGACGCGCTCGCGCTCGTGCCGCACGACGACGACGAGGCGCTCCGGCTGCGCACCGCGGGCCGCGGCGAGGGCGTGCCCCAGCAGCGAGCGACCGCCGATGGTGTGCAGCACCTTGGGGGTCGCCGACCGCATCCGGGTGCCCTCACCCGCGGCGAGGACGACGACGACGGCCGGGCGGGTCGAGCTCACGCGCACGCGCTCCCTGGCGAGGGGGTGGGGTACGTCCCCGGACACTACCTGGGACGACGACGTGCCAGTGCCAGGCCCCGACCGGCGTCGGAGGCCGGCAGCCAGCGCAGTCGGCCTCCGGCCGACGGCTCCCCCGGGAAGATTCGAACCTCCGTGACCGCCTTCAAAGGGCGGCGTCCTGGGCCACTAGACGACGGGGGACGGTGCGCTGAAGACGCTGGCAGCCACACCCTCCCACGTCCCCACGAGGAGTCGGTAGAGGCGGGCGCTCTGGTGGATCGTGATCATCAGGCAACCGTGGTAGCCGTCACCGGTGTTGTACCGGCTGGTCTTCGGTTCGTGGCGCTTGAGCGTCGTCCGGTGGAACACCAGGTCTCCTCCGAGCTGATCTCGCCACCAGACCTCTGCCGCCTCCGCATCTGCTGTGCGGTGGATCTGCACCCGGCAGACGACGTCCTTCCTCGGGATGCCGAGCTGCTGCAGGCAGCCCAGGAAGAACCGGACCACCGCCGGGTCGCTGTTGGAGAACTGCACGAGGTGGTGGCGGCGCCAGGGCTTGGACTTCGCTCCCTCCGCCCAGTAGAGAGCAGCGCCGATGAGGAGCCGTTCACGGGCGCTGAGCGGTCCGACCGTCTGAGCGTGCCGCGACTGCTCCGCGTCCTGTCGAGCCCACCGCTCGTCGACAGTCCGGCGGGCGGCCGCCTGAGCCGCTGCTCGACCGCTCAGACCGGCCCCTCCCAGCTCGACTCCGTCCTCGCGGAACCAGCGGGCCACCGTCGAGAGGCCGATCCCCAGCTCGCGGGCGATCTCCGCCCTGGGCAGTCCCTGCCGGCGCATCTCGGCAGCGGTCTCCCGCAGCTCGGGGTCGTGCCGGCGGTGGCCGGGGTAGGAGCGCGCGGGGTCCTCAGCCCGGCGCGCGGCCATCTCCGCAGCCCACCGCCTGCCCCGCTCGTGCCGCTCGAGGTCTGCGGGCAGCACGTCGTCCTCGCGGAACCAGCGGCACACCGTGGCCCGGCTGACGCTGAGCTCGGCGGCGATCTGCCGGCTGCCCGCGCCGCTGCGCCGCAGCTGGGCCGCCTGCGTCCTCAGCTCCGGCGGGTAGGGCCGCCCACCGACTCCTGACCTGCGCGTCCGTGCGTCGTCGTCCACGGTCGTGATGATCGTGACCACCACCGACAGGCCGGCCGTCACACGGACGGAGCACCGGACCCCTCCGGTCGCTGGTGCGGTCGGGCGAGACTCCTGTGACGCGCGTGACCAGGGGTGATCCTCGCTGCCACGGTCGACCCCATGACCACGGACACCTCGCGCCCAGCCGGCGCCAGTGCGGCGCCGGAGCGCCAGCGCCCGCGCTACCGCGCGTCGCTGCAGCAGCTGCTGAGCGCCCAGAAGTCCGCCAAGGGCGCTCCCGCGTACTCGCGCTTCGTCAACCGCCCCCTGGGCCGCCGCCTCGCCGCGGCCGCCCACGTCATCGGCCTCACCCCCAACCAGGTCACCGCCGCCTCGGCGCTGGCCACGGGGGCGGGCATCGCCGTGGTGGCCCTGGCGCCGTCGGCGTGGTGGAAGGGCCTGCTCGTCGCGGCGCTGCTGGTGCTCGGCTACGCCCTGGACGCCGCCGACGGCCAGCTGGCCCGCCTGCGCGGCGGCGGGTCGAAGGCCGGGGAGTGGCTGGACCACGTGGTCGACGCGGCGAAGACCTCGTGCCTGCACCTGGCCGTGGCGGTCGGCGCGTACCTGACGTTCGCGCCGCGCCCGACCGCCTGGCTGCTGGTGCCGCTGGGCTTCGCGGCGGTGGCGAGCACCTGGTTCTTCACGATCATCCTCAACGACCACGTCCGCCGGCTGGCCGGCGCCCGCGACGGGCAGGCGACGGTGGGGGCTGGTGAGGCCCGCCAGCACTCCGCGCTGCGCTCCCTCGCCTCGGCGCCCGTCGACTACGGGGTGCTGTGCGTGGTGTTCGTCCTGCTCGGCTGGCCCGCGGTCTTCTCGTGGGCCTACGGCCTGCTGGCGCTGGGCTTCGCCGTGGTCGCCGGCGCGTCGATGGTGGTGTGGTTCCGCCAGGTCTCGGCGCTCGACCACCGCGCGGCCGCGGGCCAGGGGGTGGCGGCGTGAGCCTCACCGGCTACGTGCCCGGCGTCTACGACATGTTCCACATCGGGCACCTCAACATCCTGCGGCGGGCCCGCGAGGACTGCGACGTGCTCATCGTCGGGGCCGTCACGGACGACGTCGTGGAGCGCACCAAGGGCAAGCGGCCGGTGGTGCCGCTCACCGAGCGCATGGAGATCCTGGCGAGCATCGGGATCGTCGACAGGGTGGTCGCCGACGACTGCGGCAGCGACAAGATGCCGATGTGGCAGCGGCTCCACTTCGACGTCCTCTTCAAGGGCGACGACTGGAAGGGCACGTCCAAGGGCGACCAGCTCGAGGCGAGCATGACCGCGGTGGGCGCCCGCGTCGTCTACTTCCCGTACACCGAGACCACGTCGAGCACGCTGCTGCGCGACCTGATCACCGCGCACGGCTGAGGGTGGCGGCCACCGCCGCGGGCCGGCTCCGGGTGCTGGAGTCGTTCCGCGAGCCGCGTCCCACCACCAACCCCTACCTGCGCCTGCTGCTGGACGCGCTGCGCGACCAGGGGCACGACGTGCGCACGTTCTCGTGGGGGCGGGCGCTGACCTGGCGCTACGACGTGCTGCACCTGCACTGGCCCGAGGTCCTGCTCCGCGGCACCTCGCGGCCCAAGACGGTGGCGCGCCGCGCGCTCGTGACGCTCCTGCTGCTGCGGGTGGCGCTGCTGCGCACCGCGGTGGTCCGCACCGTCCACAACCCCGTCCCCCACGAGAGCGGCCCCGCCGTCGAGCGGGCCCTCCTGGCGCTGTGCGACCGGCTCACCACCGCGCGCGTGCACCTGGTCCCCTCCACCCGGCCGGCCGGGGCCGAGGACGACGACGCGCTCGACGCGCTGGTCCCGCACGGCCACTACCGCGACTGGTACCCCACCGTCGAGGTCCCGGTGGTGCCCGGGCGCCTGCTGCACTTCGGGATCCTGCGGCCCTACAAGAACGTCGAGGCGCTGCTCGCCGCCGCCCACGCGGCCCCCGCGGACGTCTCGCTGCGGGTGGTCGGCTCCCCGTCGACCGGCGCGCTGCGCCGCGCCGTCGAGGACGCCTGCCGCGCGGACGCCCGCACCAGCGCGGCCCTGGGCCACTGCCCGGACGCCGAGCTGGCCGCCGAGGTGGCGGCCTCGGAGCTGGTGGTGCTGCCGTACACCGAGCTCCACAGCTCGGGCGCGGCGCTGCTGGCGCTCTCGCTCGACCGTCCGGTGCTCGTGCCCGCCGGGCCCACCACCGACGCGCTGGCGGCCGAGGTCGGCCCCGGCTGGGTGCTCACCTACGAGGGCGACCTGACCGCGGCCCGGCTCGTCGAGGCGCTCGAGACCCTGCGGCGGCCCGGGAGGGCGCCCGCGCCCGACCTGTCCGCCCGTGAGTGGCCGGCCGCCGCGCGGGCCCACGAGACCCTGTTCCGCAGGGCCGTCACGGCGGACCGGAGGGGGCAGCGGTGAACGCTCGGACGAGCGCGCGGACGAGCGCGCAGGGGCTCGACGTCCTCTACACCGCGGAGCGGGACGTGACCGGCTGGCAGCAGCGGCACGCGCGCGGTGAGGTCCCGGGCCGCTGGCCGTACGGGCTGGACGAGCTCGCCGCCGGCGGGGCGGACGTGCGGGCCGTCGGGCTCCCGGAGCCGGGTCGCCTGCGCTCCGCGGTCGCCCGCCTGGCCCCGGGGGTCGCGGCGCTCGCCTCCCCCGCCGGCCGGCGCGTCGCGGTGGCCTGGGACGAGAACGTGGCGCACCGGGCGGCGGTGCTGGCGCCGCGGACCCCGCTGCACGCCGGTGCCATCTGGGTGACCGACGCCGTGGCCCGCGGCCGCGACGACGACGCGACCCGTGCGCGCGTGCGGGCCCTGCGGCGCGCCGACGGGGTGTGGTGCCTCAGCAGCGCCCAGCTCGAGCCGCTGGAGCGGCTGCTGCCGGGTGTGCCGGTCTCGCTGCTCCGGTTCGGCGTGGACGCGGGCTTCTTCCGCGCTGCCCCGCCGGTGGAGCGGCCGCTGGTGGTGAGCGCGGGGGGCGACCGCGACCGCGACGCCACCACGCTGTTCGCCGCCCTCGAGGAGGTGCTGCGAGCGCGCCCGGAGACCGAGGTGGTGGTCCAGTCGCGCTCGACGGCCACGGCGCCGGTCGGTGTGCGCGTGGTGCCCCACCTGCCGCACGCGCAGCTGAGGGACCTCTACGCGAGGGCCAGCGCGGTCGTGGTGGCGACCTCGCCCAACCTGCACGTGTCGGGCATGACGGTCGCCCTCGAGGCCATGGCCACGGCCAGGCCCGTGGTCGTGACCGCCACACCGGGCGTGGAGGACTACGTGGTGGACGGCGTCACCGGGCACCTGGCGCGCTCAGGGGACCCCGCCTCGGTGGCCGAGCGCCTCGTCGCGCTCCTCGACGACCCCGACGCAGCGGCTGCCGCCGGCAGGCGCGGCCGCGAGCGCGTGGAGGCGGACCTCAACACGGCGCGGATGGCGCGCGACCTGCGCGCCATCGTGGGGGTGGGGTCCGGGCCCGCAGCCGCGGCGGTCCCCGCGGCGCCAGCGCGGTGAGGCCGGCGCGCCACCCGCGGGTGCGGGTGTACCGGACGCTGCGGAGCGCGCACCTGGAGCGCGCTGCGGCTGAGGCGGCGCAGGGGCGCCCGGTGTCGCTGCTCCACCGGTTCCGGAGGTACGACTTCGACGCCTCGCTGGCGGCCGGGACGGACGTGCAGCAGCTGGGACCGTGGCGCACCGCGGCGGTGCTGCTGGTGTCGAGGGTCGAGCGGCTGGAGGTGAACGAGCCGCTGATGGCCGAGGCAGCGCCGTCGGCCCTCCTGGCCGCGCTCGCTGCGAGAGCGGGGGCCCGTCTGCGCGGTGCCCGGCGTCCGCGCGTGGTGGCGTACGCCATCGCCAACCTCGCTCCGCCGCGCGGCGCGGGTGGCCGGGCGCGGATCCGCGCAGTGCTCGCCCGCTGGTCGGGGGCGCGCCTGCTGGCCCTCACCGACCGTCTGGCGGTGGGCACGCCGGGGGCGCTCGACCTCTACCAGGAGCTGCTGCCGCGGCAGCTGGCGACGTGCGACCACCGGCTGGTGCCGGCACTGCCGGCTCCCTGCAGCTGTCCTCGTCCGCGCCCCGACGAGGGGGCGGGGGCCGAGACCACGGGCGCTGGTGTCGACGGACGAGCGCGGACGGTGCTCTTCGTGGGGGCGTTGGAGCGGCGCAAGGGGGCGCACCTGCTGCTGCAGGCGTGGCCGGCGGTCTCTGCCGCACGGCCGGGGTCGCGGCTCGTGCTGGTCGGCCGCGGGCAGCTCGAAGCGGAGGCGGCGCACCTGGCCTCCGGTGACGACGTCGACCTGGTGGTCGACCCGCCGCGGGCGCGGGTGCACGAGGCGCTGCGCGGGGCGTCGGTGCTCGTGCTGCTCTCGCAGCGCACGCGGGGATGGCGCGAGCAGGTGGGTCTTCCACTGGTGGAGGGACTGGCGCACGGGTGCGCCGTCGTCACCACGCAGGAGACGGGGCTGGCCGGGTGGCTGCAGGAGCACGGCCACCGGGTGCTGCCCGCCGAGCCCTCGGTGGCCGAGGTGGCGGCGGCGCTGGTCGCCGCCCTCGACGAGCGACGGCCGGCGTCGTCCGTGCTCGACCAGCTCCCAGGGACCGACGGCCGGTTCGAGGCCGACGCGTGGCTCGAGGAGCAGCCGAGCCGACCCTCCTGAGGGCGCGAGGCTCCAGCGCGAGGCTCCAGCGCGGACCCCTCAGCGCCCGGCGGAGCCCTCGGCCCGGGCGGCCTGGAGCGCCGCGTCGCGGGCGGCGCGGCGGCGGGCCAGGTCCCGGCGGACGAGGAGCGTGCACGGCAGCAGCTGGCACAGGAGCACCGACACCACCGATCCCACCACCGGTCCCGCTGCGCCGAGGGGTGCGACCAGCAGCCAGGAGAGCCCGAGGTTGAGGGGCACCATGAGGAGGATCGGCGGCACCTGGGCGCGCAGCCCGCGGGGGTCGGTGAGGTACATCCCCAGCGGGTACTTGGCGGCCTGGACGACGACGAAGGCCGCGAACGCCCACGTGGTCCACGCGGAGACGACGATGGCACCGTCGGACAGCAGGTGCGCCAGCACCGGGACGGCGAGCGCCAGTGCCGTGGCGGCGACGGCCGCCGCGCCGGTGAACGCCCACGTGAGCCCGTACGGCGAGGCCACGTCGGAACGGGCCCGGGCACGGGCGAACACCGGCCACAGCGCCACGCCCGCGGCGCTGGTGGTCTGCAGGAGCAGGCTCGCCAGCGAGGAGGCCAGGTTGTACTCCGCGAGCTCGCTGGTGGGCGCCAGGTGGCTCAGCAGCAGGCGGTCGGTCTGCATGGCCACCGGCAGGGCCACCATCTGCACGAGCACCGGCCACGCCAGGCCCATCACCGGGACGCTCGGCACCGAACGGAGGCGCGGGACCTCGCGGAGCACCCGGCGGGCGGTGGTGGGCAGCCGACGCGCGGCCAGGAGGCACCCGGTGGCAGCGATGGCGGCAGCGCCGAGGTAGGAGAAGACGGCCAGGTAGGCGCCGGCGTCGGTGCCGGTGGCGACCAGCAGCAGCACCGAGGCGGCGAACAGGGGCGAGGCGAGGCCCTGCAGCAGGATCTGCACGTGGTTCAGCCCGAGGGCCGTGAGGACGCGCTGGCCCACGGCCAGCGGCAGCGTCGCGGCGAAGACGACCAGGCAGAGCAGCGCCGCGACCGGCCCGGACCCCGGGATGAGCCCCTCACCCAGCAGCACGGGCCAGAGTCCGGCCAGGGTGACCGCGAGCCCGACCCCCGTGATCGTGGCGGCCGACACGAGGATCACCCGGACGGCGCTGACCAGGGACCGCCGGACGGCGTCGTCGTGGTCGGGGTCCTCGGACGAGGACACGGCGTTGATGACCACCGAGGCGAGGCCGAGGTCGGCGAAGGGCAGCAGCGCCGCGACGGAGACGAGCAGGCCGTACTGGGCGTAGGCGTCCACGCCGAAGTGGCCGATGACCAGCCGGATGGTGACGATGGAGACGGCACCGCTGACCGCCATGACGAGCAGCTTGGACACGGCGCTGCTGCCGACGGCCCGGTAGGCGCCGCGACTGGCCCGCGGGGCGTCCCGGGGGGCGGTGGCGGTCACGCGCGCTCCCCCCGTGCCCGGCCCGCGCTGTGACGGCGGGCGGCGCCGAGCACGGCGAGCAGCCCGGAAGCGGTGCCCCCCGCGAGAGCGCGCAGCGCGCCGGGCCGTGCCAGGGTGCTCCGGGCCCCGCCGCGCAGACCGACGGCCACCGCGTAGCGCGGTGCTCCCGCGGCCCACCGCAGCGCGCGACCGGGTGGCAGGTGCTTGGCGGCGAACAGCAGCCGGCCCCGGCAGCTGTGGCGCAGGTAGGTGGGGGACTTGCCAGCGCCCTCCTGGGTGCCTCCGACGGCGTGGGCGACGGTCAGGTCGCTGCGCAGGCGCAGGGCACCTCCGGCGGCCAGGCAGCGGTGGGACAGGTCGACGTCCTCCCAGTACAGGAAGTAGTCGTCGTCGAAGCCGCCCAGGTCGCGCCACAGCCCGGCGGGGGCCAGCAGGCACGCGCCGGTCAGCCACGGCTCGAGGTCGGGGCCAGTGCGGCGTCCGGCGCGGCGGGTGGTGCCGTCGCGCAGGCACAGGTCGGCGCCGTCGAACCAGGCGCTGCCGTCCTCGCGCAGCACGCGGGGGGTGGTCAGCGCGCGCGGGTGGTCGAGGGCGTCGGCCAGCAGCGCGCGCAGCACGGGCGCCTCGAGCTCGGCGTCGGGGTTGAGCAGCAGCACAGCGTCGCAGCCGGCGTCGAGCGCCCGCTGGGCGCCGGCGTTGGCGCCGGAGCCGAAGCCGCCGTTGTGCGGCATGAGCACGAGGTCGTGACCCCGGTCGCGGCAGACGTCCTCCAGCGCCGCCCGGTGCCGGGCCTCGGAGGGGTTGTCGACGACGACGACGAGCGCGTCGGGTCCCCACGCCGCCACCCGGCCGGGCTCGAGGGCGTGGCGCAGCAGGACGGCGGGGTCGCCGTAGTTCACCACCACGACGCCCAGGCGCGGCGGTCGCGGTCCCCGCGGGGACGGCTCAGCCACGCCGGTACTCCGCGTAGGCCAGGCCCCACGCGCCCATGACCATGCCGGTGCCGCGCGCCGCGGTGCGCAGGCCGGAGGCGCGCAGGCCGGGACGGCCGGTGGTGGCCCCCGCGGCCAGCCGCAGGCCCCCGGCAGCGGCGCGGGCGGCTCCCAGCGCCGTGAGGCGCAGCCGCGCGGCGGTGCGGCGGAGGGCCACGGGCTCGAGCACCAGCGTGGTGCGGCTCCAGGCGTTGCCGCTGCGCAGCGCCCGGCGCAGCACCCACGAGCGGGTGGCGCGGGACAGGGGCACCACGTCGGTGACCACGGCCTCGTCGCACCACAGCATCCGCACCCCGCGGGCGTGCAGCTCGCGGGTGAAGAGGGTGTCGGAGCCGCCGGTGATGCCGAACCTCTCGTCGAAGGTGGTGCCGGCGCGGGCGAGCTGGTGCAGGTCCAGCAGCAGGTTGTTGGTGGCCGCGACCTCCACGGGCGTGCCGGTGGGGAGGCGGCGGCGGTCGAAGAAGCCCCCGGCGGCGATCCACGGGTCCAGCGGTCCCGGGAAGCTGGAGACGACGGGCCCGACCACCGCACCGGCGCCGGTGCTCGCGTGCAGCGCGACCAGGGCGCGCAGCCACCCCGCCTGCGGGCGCTCGTCGTCGTCGATGAAGACCAGCAGGTCGTCCCCGGCGGCGGCGGCCTCGGCGAGGGCGCGGTTGCGGGCGGCGGCGATGCCGGGGCGCGGCTCGTGCACGTGCTCCACCTCGACAGCGGGGGCGCCGCCGTCGACGCGTGCGCGCGCGAGGTGGTCGGCCACGGTGGTCCGGCCGCCCGCCGCGGGGTCGTTGTCCACCACGAGGACGCGCACGTCGTGGTGCCCGACGGACACCGCCTGCTCCTCCAGGAGCGGCAGCACCTCGGCCAGGTCGTCCGGGCGCCGGTAGGTGAGCACGGCGACGACGGTCTTCACGCGGTCCACCCGGTGGTCTTCGGCGGAGGCGAGGTCCCCCTTGAGGAGGAGTCCTGGTGCGGCGCTGCCGCTCAAGACCACCCGCGGAACCACCGATGAGGGGTCTGTGACCGCCGCGCGGGCGGCCTGTCGTCGTCGGGGGTGCGTGTGGAGCTCGTGGACTACCTGGTGCTGCTGCGCCGGCGGTGGCTGGCGCTGCTCCTGTGCGCGGTGCTGGGCGGCGGGCTGGGCGCGGCGTCCACGCTGGGCCAGCCCGACAGCTACCGCGCCGACGCCACGGTCTTCCTGTCGCTGGACCGCGGCAGCTCGGTGACCGAGCTGGCGCAGGGGTCCACCTACACCCAGGGGATCATCCAGTCCTACGTGCTCCTGGTGACCACGCCCACCGTGCTGCAGCCGGTCGTCACCCAGCTGGGACTGGACACCACCCCCCAGCGACTGGCCAAGAGCATCTCGGCGAGCAGCCCCGTCGACACGGTGGTCATCACCATCGACGCCGTCTCGGGGACCCCGCAGGGCGCCGCGTCGCTCGCGAACGCCGTGGCCGCCCAGCTGTCCGTGGCCGTCGGGGAGCTGGAACCCACCAGCACGAACCCCAGCGACCGCATCAAGATCACCACCATCGCGCCCGCCACGCCCCCGGCGTACGCCTTCGCCCCCCGCCGCAAGCTCACAGCCGTCGCGGGGCTCCTGCTCGGCCTGGTGATCGCCGTCGTGGTGGTCGTGCTGCGCGAGCTGCTCGACACCAAGGTGCGCACCGAGGAGGACGTGGCGCTCGTCACCGAGGCGCCGGTGCTCGGAGCGGTCCGCGAGCGCACCGCCTCCGAGCCGGAGGTGGTGCCGTTCGAGGGCAGCGCGGGCAGCCCGCGGGCGGAGTCGTACCGCAGGCTGCGCAGCAACGTGCAGTTCATGAACCTCGAGGGCGGCAGCCAGGTGGTGGTCGTGACGTCGTCGTCGGCGGGTGAGGGCAAGAGCACCACGGCGGTGAACCTGGCGGTGACCATGGCGGACGCGGGCGCCCGGGTGCTCCTCGTGGACGCCGACCTGCGCCGTCCGACGGTGGCACGCATCCTCGGCCTGGTCGACGACGCCGGGCTGGCCACGGTGCTGTCCGGCCGCGCCGCGCTCGCCGACGTGCTGCAGCCGGTCGGACCCCAGCGCCTGGACGTGCTCACCTCGGGCGAGGTGCCCCCCAACCCGAACGAGCTGCTCGGGTCGGACCACATGGGCTCCCTGCTGGAGGCCGCGCGCCTGCAGTACGACGTGGTGGTGCTCGACTCCCCGCCGCTCCTGCCGGTGTCCGACGCGGCGGTGCTGGCGGCGCGCGCCGACGGCGCCCTGCTCGTGGTGAACGGCTCGATGTCCACCCGCAAGCACGTGGCCACCAGCATCCGGAGCCTCCTCATGGCCCGCGCCCGGCTCATGGGCGTGGTGCTCAACCGCGTCAAGGGGCAGTCCGCCAGCCCCTACTACTACGGTCCCGCGACGACGCAGCAGCGGCGCCGGGTCCGGCTGCCGCTGCTGGGGCAGCGGCGCAGCGCCGGCGTCTGACCCGTGCCGCTGACCGTCGAGGCCGAGCGCCGCGCCGTCGCGTGCGTCCTCGACCTCGTGGAGGAGGGCACCGTCACCCGGGTGGCGGTGCGCCGGGTGGCCTCGCAGGTGGGGGTGCCGGCCCGACGGCTCGAGCGGTGGGTGCGGCTGCGCGTGCCCGCCGGCGGGGGGTCGCCGGGTGCGGCGAGCCCCCCGGGGCGCGGCCGGGTGGGCGTGGTCCGCACCGGGCTCGCGGCGGTCGCGGTGCTGGGGGTCGGTGCGGACGCCGTGGTCAGGTTCCCCGTCACCACGGCCTCCGTGGCGGCGCTGCTGCTCCTGCCCGTGTGGGCGGCGCAGCTGCGCCGCTACCGGGGGGCGACGGCGCTGGTGGTGCTGGGGCTGCTGGCGCTCGCGGCCGGGGCCTGGCTGGCGGTGTCGTCGACGACCCACCGCTTCGACTCCTCCGACGCCATCGCCACCACCGTCCTCGTGCTGACGGCGCTGGGCTCCCTCGGCGTGCTGCTGTGGGCGCGGGCGGTGCTGCCGCTGCGGGCGGTGGCCCTGCTGGCGGGGACCGGGATGCTGGCGGCGGGCGTGCTGTCCAGCCCCACGGCCAACCCGTGGAAGTACCAGCTGTCCATGCCGGTGACCACCATCGCGCTGGCGCTGGTGGTCGGCCGCTCCCCCGTGGTCGGCGCCGCGGTGTCGCTGTTCCTGGCGGTGGTCGGCTTCGCCAACGACTCCCGCAGCTACGCGGGGTTCGCCGTGCTGACGGCCGCCGTCATGCTCTGGCAGGCGCTGCCCGCCCGCCGTGCGGGTGAGCACCGCAGCGGCTGGCACCGGGCGGGGATGGCGGCCTCCATCACCACCGGCGTGTGCGCTGCCTACACGATCGCGACGTCGCTGCTGGTCAGCGGGGCCCTCGGCGAGGCGGTCCAGCAGCGCTCCCAGGCGCAGGTGGCCAGCGGAGGCGGGTCCCTCATCGCCGGTGGCCGTCCGGAGATGATGGCCACGCGCTTCCTCGCCCCGCACCACCCCTGGGGGTTCGGCCTCGGGGCGATCCCCAACCAGGAGGACGTGCTGCTCGCCAAGGAGGGCCTGGCGACCGTGGGCATCCGTCCCGACAACGGCTACGTCGACCACTACATGTTCGGCGGCCACTTCAAGCTGCACTCGGTGCTGTCGGACGCCTGGGCGAACATGGGCCTCGTGGGTGCGCTGTTCGTGCTGGCGGTGGGCTTCGTCGCCGTCGACAGCCTGCTCACCGGGCTGGCGGCCCGCAGAGCCACGGCGCTCGGGGTGTTCTGGGTGTCCTCAGCCGTCTGGTACATCGGCTTCGGTCCGATGTACAGCAACCTGCCGGACCTGGTGCTGGCGGTGGCGCTCGTGGCGGTGCCGCGGGCGCAGGCCCGGCGGGGCCGGCAGGCCCAGCGGGTCCGCCCTCAGCCGGCGGCGCGGGTGAGCGCGGCGGCCACCTCGGCCCGGTAGCGGCCGGGGGCGTACCGGGCGGCAGCGGCGGCAGCGCCTCCTGCAGCTCGCTCCGAGAGGACGGGCAGCTCTTCCGCCAGGGACTGCACCGCCGCGGCCAGCGCCTCGGCGTCACCGGGGGTCACCAGCCGGGCGCCGCTGGCGCCCTGCACGGCCTCGGGGAGCCCACCCAGGTCGCTCGCCACCACCGGCCGGCCCGCCAGCAGGCCCTCGACCGCGGTGTTGCCGAAGGGCTCGGGGAGCACCGACGGCACGAGCAGCGCGTCGCAGGCGGCCAGGTGCGACCAGACGTCGTCGGTGAAGCTGTGCACGGTGACGGCCCCCCGCAGGGCCTCGTCGGCGAGACGGCGCTCGAGGTGCCGCGCGACGTCCGCGTGCTCGCCGAAGGTGCTGCCCACGAGGTCCAGGCGCACCGACGCGCCGCGGGCGAGCAGGAGCTCCAGCGCGTCCAGCGCTACGAAGACGCCCTTGCGCTCGGACAGCCGGCCCACGTACAGCAGCCGCAGCGGCTCCCCCGGCGCGCGCGGCCCACGGACCACCGGGCCGCCCGGGGGCCCTTCGACGCCGTTGAGGACCACCTGGCTGCGTCCCGCGAGGCGCGGCTGGGCCTCCACCAGCGTCTGCCGCGCGTAGGAGCTGTTCACCAGCACCGTGCGGCACGCCAGGAGTGGAGCGGCCATGGCCCACCGGACGGCGGCGGGTGCCCGGCCCTCCGCCTCGTGCACGTGCGCCACCACGCGGGCGCCGAGGAGGCGCCCGACGAGCGGCCACGTGGGCGTGGTCAGCGTGCTGACGTAGAGCACCGACGGGCGCTCGCGCCTCAGGAGGCGGGCCTGGGGCAGCACCGCCCGGACCGCGGACGCCGCCAGGCGCAGGAGGCCGCGCGGGGTCAGCGAGGACTTGCGCAGCACCGGCACGGGCAGCACCTCGGCCCGCGCCCCCGCAGCCCGCACCCGGTCCGCGAGGGGGCCGTCCTCCCCCAGGGCGACCACCACGTCGAAGCCCGCCTCGACGGCCCCGCGCACGGACTCCAGCACCATCCTGTCGGACCCGTAGAGCTCGGCGCTGGGGTGCACCACCAGCACGCGGGGCGCGGCACCTCGTGACACGTGTGCTCCTCGTGCGGGAAGGGGCGCCGCGGTCGGCGGGCCGGGAACGGGTCCTGCGCCAGTGTGCCGGTGGCGCCTCAGGCGGCCGCGCGGGGCAGCCCGCGCGCCGCCGACAGGCGGGCGGGCGGGCGGTACAGCCAGCCCGCGCCGCTCCGCTGCGCCGCGCGCTCGACCAGGAGCGGCACCACCACCGCGATGACGACGACGACGCCGAGCAGGACGACGGCCACCGGTGCGCCGGGCCGCCACCCCGTGATGACCAGGGGGGCCACCAGGGCCAGGACCACGGGGAAGTGCGCGACGTAGACGGGCAGGGTGCGCCGACCGAGCGCCGCCAGGAGCCCACCCGGACGGGTCGGCGCCATCACCACCGCCAGCGACACCCCGGCCACCAGCGCCACGGCGCTGAGGGCCAGCCGCACGCCCGGCGGCTTGTCGGGAACCAGCTCCCCCACGGCGTAGGCGCACCCCGCGTACACAGCGGCGGCGGCCAGCGCCCGCGGCCACGTGGTCCGGGCGGCGAAGCGGTCCACCAGCGCGCGGTGCTGGACGCCGGCCACGAAGAAGACGTAGTAGGCCCCCATGGACCGCCAGGCGTAGTCGTCGACGGGGACGACCCTGCCGCCGACCAGCACCGCGACGACCGCTGCGAGCAGGAGGTGCAGCCCGGGCGGGACGCGGCGGGCCAGGCGGACGGCGATGCTGAAGACCGCCAGCGCGTAGAGGAACCACAGCACGGTGCTGGGGTGGACCAGCCCGACGAACAGGTCCAGGACGCGCGTCGGGTCGTCGCCCGGGGTGGCGCTGGGCAGGACGCGCGACGCGACGTGCTGCACCACGGACCAGAGCACGTAGACCCAGGCGAAGAACAGGACGCGGCGCCGCCACACGACGTCCCAGGAGGAGGTGAGCGTGCGAGCGGCGAAGAGGCCTGACGCGAGGAAGAACAGCGGCATCCGGAAGCTCGCGAGCTGCTCGTCGAGGCGCAGGAGCACCGAGGGGACGGGAGCCAGCTGCTCGAGCTCCTGGGTGGCGTGGTGGAGGACCACCAGGCAGATGGCGACGCCCTTGACGAGGTCGACCCACGCGAGGCGCGTCCCGCCGAGGGCGGCGCCCCCGCCGGCCGCGGCTGGTGCCGCGGCGACGGGGGCGCCCTGGGTGGTGCTCACTCAGACGGCCTGGCGGCCGGTGGTGGTGGCGCTCAGCTCGTCCACCAGCAGGCTGACCGGAGCGTTGGTCGCGCTGCCGGACAGGTAGCCGATGACCCCGATCGAGCCGGCGCCCTGCAGCTCGGCCGTGGTGTCGGTGGCAGAGACCGCCCAGCTGGTGGGCTCAGCGGAGCCCGCCGCCCAGGCCTTGGCGGACAGGGAGGTGGTGCCCGTGCCGACCACCTGCACCCGGACCGCCAGCTTCTGGCCGGCGCCGATCGTCACGCCGTTCAGCACGACCGCCCGCAGGGAGGTCTCGGTGCTGCCGGAGGTGCGGGTCAGGCTCAGGGTGACGGCGCCGTCGGCGCCGACCTTGACCTTGGCCCGGTAGTCGCCGGCCGTCGTGCGGCGACCCACCAGCGAGACGTAGGTCCCGCCGCCGGTGGCCGCCTTGTCCAGCGAGACGACCGCCAGCAGGTCGGTGTCGGAGGAGGACACCCCGGCCAGCGACGCGCCGGTGGTGACGCCGGGCTTGCCCATGACGAGGCGTCCGGCGGACCCGTCCACCGAGCTCGAGCCGCTCGGCGCCGTCCAGGCGCCACCGGTGTCCGCGCTCCCCCAGCCGCTGGAGACGGTGCGGCTGAAGGAGTCCGCGGCCAGGGCCGCGGTCGGCGGGGTGGCGGGGGCCACGACCACCGAGCGGGTCAGGGAGGCGGTCGCGCCCTTGTCATCGGTCACCGTGAGGACGACGGCGTAGGTGCCGGCGGCCTTGTACGTGTGCGACGCGGTGCGCCCGGTGCCGGAGGTCTGGTCCCCGAAGTCCCAGGCGTAGGAGGCGACCGCGCCGTCCGGGTCGCTCGAGGCCGAGGCGTCCAGGGAGGCCGCGAGGCCGGTGGCGGAGCTGGTGAAGGACGCCGTCGGGGGCTTGTTCGCCGCCACGGGGGCGGTGACCACGACCTCCTGGGTCAGGGAGCCGGCGGCGCCCTTGTCGTCCGTCACCGTCAGCTTGACCTGGTAGGTGCCAGCCGCGGCGTAGGTGTGCGACGCGGTGCGCCCCGTGCCAGTGGTCTGGTCCCCGAAGTCCCAGGCGTAGGAGGCGACCGCGCCGTCGGAGTCCGCCGAGGCCGACGCGTCCAGGGCCACCGACAGGTCCTTGGCCGTGGCGGTGAAGGAGGCCGTGGGGGCCTGGTTGGCCGGCGCCGGGGCCGTCACCGAGACCGGGTGGCTCACCGTGGCGGTGGCGCCCTTGTCGTCGGTCACCACCAGGGTGGCGGTGCGGGTGCCAGCGGTCGCGTAGGTGTGCGAGGCGGTGCGCCCCGTGCCCGTGGTGCCGTCCCCGAAGTCCCAGGCGTAGCTGGCGACGGTTCCGTCGGCGTCGGCGGAGGCTGACGCGTCGAACGAGGCGGACAGGTCCGCGGCCGTCACCGAGAACGCCGCCGTCGGGGCCTGGTTGGCCGGCGCCGGAGCGCTGACCACCACCTGCCGGGTCGCCGTGCCGGTCGCACCCTTGTCGTCGGTCACCACCAGGGTGGCCGTGTACGTCCCCGCCGTCGCGTAGGCGTGGGTCGCGGTGGCCCCGGTGCCCTTGGCCCCGTCCCCGAAGTCCCAGGCGTAGCTGGCGACCGAGCCGTCAGCGTCCTTGGAGGCCGAGGCGTCGAACGCCGCGCTCAGACCCGTCGCCGCCGCGGTGAACGCCGCCGTCGGAGCCTGGTTGGCGGGCGCCGCTCCCTTGGCGAAGTGGTCGGCCACAGCGCTGGCGGGCAGGACCGTGGAGTAGATCGCCACCTCGTCGACGGAGCCGTCCAGGAAGCCGTTCTGGGTGGGACCCCAGCTGCTGTCGCCGCCGACCCTCCAGTAGCCGCTGTAGGCCTGGGCCCGGGTCTGGCCGTTGGTGCCCACGGACGTGCCGTCGACGTACAGGACCATGCCCGCGGGCCCCTGGGTGGCGACCACGTGGTGCCACTTGCCGTCGTTGTACGCGGCGGACGTGTCGACGCGGTTCTCCTGACCGGTCCAGACCCCGAAGTGGAGGGTGCCGTCGGTGTTCATGATGACGTGGCGGTCGTAGTTCCCGCTGTACCCGGTGCCGTCACCGTCGCCGAAGCCGATGAGCTTGCCGCCGCGGGTGCTGGTGGTGCTGAACCACATCTCGAGGGAGTACGTGGTCGGCCCGTCGAGCCGCTGCGGGTCGACGATCGTGGTGCCCACCTGGCCGTCCAGGGTGGCACCGGTGCCGGCGCCGACCGTGGACGAGACGCCGGGAGCCCCGGTGCGGACACCGCCGTGGAGGACGCCGGTGTTGCCCAGCCCGCTGGAGTCGGCGGCCGAGGTGGCACCGGCTGCGGCGTCCAAGCGGTAGTAGGCGTCCGGCCCGGCCGCGTAGACGGCGGCGCCGTAGGCGTCCGCGGGAGCGTCCGACGTGCTGCGCACCGTGACGCTCTGCTGGGCGGTGGTCGTAGCGCCCTTGGTGTCGGTGGTCGTCAGAGCCACGGCGTAGGTGCCGGCCTTCGCGTAGGTGTGCTGCGCCGTGGCGCCCGTGGCCGTGGCGCCGTCCCCGAAGGTCCACCGGTAGGAGGCGATGCCGTCGGTGTCCGTCGACGCCGACGCGTCCACGCCGAGCGCGAGCCCGTTGGTGGTGGGCGTGAAGACCGCGGTGGGCGGGACGTTGCCGCCCGCAGCCGCGAAGTGGGCCGTCACCTCGTCGGCGCTGAGCGGACGGTCGTAGACGGCGACCTGGTCGATCGTCGCCGCGACGTGGCGGCTGGTGCTGGTGCCGGCCCACGTGGTGTCGCCACCGACGCGCCAGTAGCCGTACCCGGCCTCGTTGCCCGTCTGGGCGTTGGAGATGACCACCGCGCCGTCCACGTAGAGGCGGATGCCCGCGGAGCCCTGCGTCAGGACCACGTGGTGCCACGTGCCGTCGTTGTAGGCAGCGGTCGTGGTGTAGCGGTTCTCCTGGCCGGTCCAGACGTTGACCGAGAGCCGGCCGTCGTCCTGGAGCGTCACGTTGCGGTCGTTGGACCAGCTGTAGTCGTTGTTCGCGTTGCCGGTCCCGATGAGCTTGCCGCCCCGGGTGGAGGTGCTGGAGAACCAGAGCTCCGCCGAGTACTGCTGGGGGCGGTCGTGGCCCTGCGCCTCCACGAGGTAGGCATCGGTGCCGTTGAGGCCGAAGCCGTTGCCCCCGATGCCGGGGACGCCGGGAGCGGCGGAGACTCCGCCGTGCTCCACGCCCGTGACACCGTTGGGACCGGCGTCGGCCACGGTCGTGCCGGTCACGCCGTCACCGCGCCAGAAGAACTGCGGGTCCGAGCCGTACACGCTCTTCCCGTAGGCGTCGCTCGGGGCCGGCGTCACGGCTGCGGTGCGGCCGGTGGCCGCGTAGTGGGCGCGCACCTGCGCACCGGTCAGAGCCGTCGGGTACACCGCGACGTCGTCGATGGCGCCGGCGAAGCCGGCGCTCGTCGGCTGGTCGGGCCAGTAGTTGAGGTTGTCCCCGCCGATGCGCCAGTAGCCGTTGAAGGGCTGGGCCTGCGTGGCGGCGCTGTTGACCGCCACCTTGACCCCGTCCACGTAGAGGGACAGGCCGCTCGCGCCGAGGGTCGACACGACGTGGTGCCACTGGCCGTCGTTGTAGGTCTTGGTCGAGGCGGCCGTGTTGATGCCGCCGTTGTAGACGCCGGCCACCAGGCGACCGTCGTTCGTCATGTAGACCTGGCGGTCGTAGTTGGAGCTGTAACCGGAGTTCGAGTTGCCGAACCCGATGATCTTCCCGCCGGAGGTCGTGGTCGTGTTGATCCACGCCTCGGTCGTGTAGGTCTGCGGACCGTCGAGCGTGTACGTGGTGGCCGCGGGGACCACCGACTTGTAGCTGGGCCCGAAGCGGGTGGTGAACGGGATCTCGGTGACCCCCGTGAAGGTCATCGCCGTGTTGCCGTCCGCAGTGGCCCCGGCGGTGCCGCGCGTCTCGGAGCTGTCGACCTTGAGGTCGTGCTCGCCGATGGACGCGGTGCCCACCAGGCCGGTGCGGTCACCGAGGCGCCAGTAGTCCGTCGCGCCGTCCTGCTTGACGGCCGCCGGGTAGGCGGAGGCCGCGGTGGTGGACACCGTCGCCGACACCGGGCTGCCCGTGACGGTGTTCCCGCTCGGGTCGGTGACGCGCACGCGGTACTGCTGCGCACCGGCCAGCGGCGAGGGGTCGGCGAGCGCCAGCGGCGGCCTGTCCCACCACTCGGTGCTGGCGGTGGTGGTGGCGACCACGGTCGGGTTGGTGGCCGAGCCGCGCAGCAGCTCGTAGGTGAGGGTCTTGTCGTCGCGGTCCCACGCCGAGCGCCACGCCAGGCGCACCTGGCCCGGGTAGGTGGCGGTCGCCGACGGCGTCAGGTCGCTGCCGCCCTGCGGCCCCTCCTTGCCGGGGGCGGACGAGCGCACGGCGAAGCGCGCCAGGCCCTGCTGGCCCTTGCCGTTGACGTTGGTGAACTCACCGCCGTAGACGATGTAGGTCTGGTTGCCGGTGACGTCCCAGGTCGACTGCCCCTGGCCCGTGTACGAGCCTGCGTTGAAGGTGGGCGTCCAGTGCAGCTGGGTGTTCTGCGGAGTGCCCTCGAGCCAGCCGTAGGCGTTGCGCGGGTTGGTCCTGCCCGAGGCAGCGGTGGTGCCGGCGAGGGCCCACTGGTACTGCCGGGGCGCGAGGTCGGGGAGGCCGCCCATGGTGGAGCAGTCGTGGGCGTGGCCAGCGGTGTAGAGGACGCCGTTCAGGGGGTGACTGCCGTAGGTGTCGCCGAGGCAGGAGTTGGCCCAGCGCAGCGCGCCGCCGTTGGCCTCGGCCGCGAAGCTGTTCTCGAAGTTGCCGTAGTCACCGAAGTTGTAGCCCGTCGCGAACACGGCGGTGCCGTCGGTGGAGAGGCTGTAGACGGCCGAGGACGGCCCGTAGTCGTAGACCTGCTCCTGCACGGCCCAGGGCAGCGAGGCCCCCGTGTCGAGGCTGAGGGCGCCCGAGCCGCGGGAGGCCGTGCCGTTGACGGTGCCGAAGCGGCCCGCGATGACCAGCTCGGGCGTCGAGGACGGCACCACCATGGCCAGGACCTCGGCGTCGGCGCTCGCGTTCCAGCCGGTGACGAGGGCGCCGGTCGTGGCGTTCAGCGCGGCCAGCCGGATGCGGGGGGTGCTGCCGACCCGCGTGAAGATGCCACCGGCGTACAGGGTGTCGCCGACGACGGCGATGGAGCGCACCCGGGCGTCGAAGACCGGCTTGAAGCCGCTGACCAGGGCGCCGCTGGTGGCGTCGAACGCGGCCAGGCGGTACTGGGTCTGGCCGTTGGCCTGGGTGAAGCTGCCGGACACGTAGACCTTCTTGCCGTCGGCAGAGGCGGCGAGGCCGTAGGCGGTGCCGTTCACCGTGGGCGCCCAGCTGGAGATGAGGCTGCCCGTGGTGATGTCGTAGGCGAGCAGGTTGGTGCGCGCCACCTCGGACGTGCCCGCGGGCGCACCGGCGGGACGCGCCGAGGTGAACTCCCCGGCGACGTAGACGGTGTTGCCCACCACCAGCTGGTTCCACACGACGCCGTTCACCTGCACCGTGGGCAGGGAGTCAGCGCTGACCGTGGCCGGCAGCTGGGCCGCTGCTGGGGCGGCGTCGGCCGCGAGCGCCGTGGCGGCGGTGGCCGGCAGGGCCAGCGCGGTCGCCAGCGCTCCGGCGGCGACGGCCGTCGCACTGCGGCGCAACCTCTTCACAGACATCGGCACTCCCGTGCTCTGCCGCCGATCGCTCGGCGGGCCCCCCGCACGGTGGTCCGGGTCCTCCCGGCCGTGCTCTGAGCACGAAACTACGGAGCGTGATGCCCCCTGTCGATGATCGGTGACTCTCAGTGAGCCCCCTCGGGGGGCCTTCACTACTTGGAGTCACACTCCATCACTCTGTGGTGACGGAGATGGGTCTGCCGCCAGCCGTTGCCTCAGGAGCGGATGGTGACGACCGCTGCTGAGCTCACGCTCCCCACAGTGACCTCGACAGGGTCCGTGGCCCCGCTCGGGCGGGAGAAGACCCAGACCCCCTTCACCGAGGCCCCGGGCTCCAGCACGCCCCCGGGCACGTCTGCGGGGACCGAGGTGCTCGGGTCCCCGGGTGAGCCGTCGCCGTACGTCACCCCCACCACGACGCCCCCGAGGTCCACCCGGGCCGTCGTCCCGTTCCGGAGGGTGAGGGAGACCGCCGTGCCCGGGCCGGCCACCTCTCCCGGTCCCGTCCCCTTGAGCTGGACCCGCTCGACCGCCGTGACCGTGGCCACCAGACCGTCGCCGAAGGGCGCAGGGCTCGACAGCCCCACCGGGGGCACCGTGGTGACACCGACAGCGGGCGCGGTGCTGGCCGGCGGGCCAGCGGGCGTGCTCGGTGTCGGCACCGGCGTCGTCTCCGGGGGGACGGAGGTGCCGGTGGTCGCGACAGGAGTGGAGGAGGACTGCGTCGCGGAGCCGTCGGGGGCCGCAGCGGTGCACCCGCTCACGACCAGGAGACCACCCGCGATCCCCGCGGCCACCCACCAGCGACCGGCAGTCCGACGGTCGGGCGGGTCCAGGCGGAGCAGCGGCGGTGTCACGCGGCGGACGCTACCCGGGAGGTCACCCCCGCGCGGGGAGTTCCGCGGACGCGGGACGAGCCCGCGCCGCACCTCGCACCGGGTCGGGAGCGCAGCCGCCCCCTGCGGCACCTCCGGTACGGCGCGTCGGCCGGCCAGGAGGGACGGGCTCCGGGCGCCCTCCTCAGGCCCGGGCGGGCGCGGAGACGCGCACGGAGCGCTTCGCCAGGCGCAGGCAGAGGGCCTCGTAACCGTCCGCCACGACGTCCCAGTCGTACAGCGCTGCGCGCTCACCGGAGGCCGCCGCACGGGCTCGCGTGCCCTCGGCATCGTCCTCGGAGGCCTCCACCACGGCGCGCACGTCGCTGGCGGAGCTCCAGTACCGGCCGGCGTCCTCGAGGACCTCGCGGTTGAAGGAGACGTCGAACGCGCTGACCGCCGTGCGCGCTCCGATGGCGCGCAGCAGGGACGGGTTGGTCCCCCCCACCGAGTGGCCGTGGAGGTAGGTGTGGGCACCGGCGTAGAGCTGGTCCAGCAGGTCCTGGTCCCACACCCCGCCGAGGAACTGCACGCGGTCGTCGGCCAGGGAGCGCACGCGAGCGGTGTAGGCGTCGGAGTAGGGCGCGGAGCCGACCACCACCAGCGGCTTGCGCGCGGTGCTGGCGCTGTAGCCCTCGACGACCACGTCGACGTGGTTCTCCGGCTCGAAGCGGGCCACCACGAGGTGGTAACCACCGGGCTCGAGCCCCAGCTCGGCCAGGCGGGCCGGGTCCCCGTCGCCCTCGACGTGCGGGGCGCCGTAGGTGATGAGCGTGGTCTCCTTGCCGAAGCGCTCGGTGTAGTAGTCCTGGATGCCCACCGCGTCAGCGATGAGCGCGTCGGAGAAGCGCACCGCGAGCGCCTCGGCCTGGCGGTAGTACCGCTGGCCGGTGGGGCCCCACTTGGCGCGCTTCCACTCCAGGCCGTCCACGTGCGTGGCGACCGGGATGCCGCGGGCGCGGACCACCGGCAGGTAGGGGGCGTTGGCGGCGTTGAAGACGATGGCGACGTCGGTGGGGTGGCGCACGAGGTGGGCCACGGAGCCGCCCGTGTGGCTCAGGGTCTCCAGGGTGCGGGAGCGCATGGCGGGCAGGTGGACCAGGCGCATGCCCCGGTGCTCGGGGAGGCGCTCCCCCGCGTCGTCGTCGCTGGCGCGGCGGCAGTACACCACCACGTCGTGGCCGCGCTCGGCCAGACGCGCCCCGACCTCCTCCACGCAGGTCTCGAAGCCCCCGTAGTGGGCGGGCACCCCGCGGGTACCGACCATGGCGATGCTCAGCCGGGTGCTGGCGCCGTTGGCGACCTGGGGCGCGGGCCGGTCGAGGACGCTCACGATGACTCCTCCGCGGACCGGGGACCGTGTCGCCCCGGGCTTGCTCTCGAGTGAACGGCTGGTGAACCGATCGACTGGAGAGCCTGCACGGAGATCCACCCCCGCGAGAGCACCCCGTCACCCTTTCGGGTGACGGGGCGCTCGTGGCCGTCGGGTCACGACCCGTGCGTGAGCGTCTCCCAGTTCATGAAGATGCCCGTCGTGGAGGGACGGTTGCGCTGGACCCAGGCGGTGGTCCGGGGCAGGGAGAGCCCGTCGTCGACCCCGTAGTGGCGCAGGCCGATCTCGAAGGTGAGCGAACCCGCCGAGCCCCCGGCCTTCGGAGGGGCGGGGCACACCCATCCCGGGGCGGAGGGGTCGGCCAGGTAGGTGGCGGTCAGCTCCATCGCCGCCACCAGGCGGGGGCGCTGCTCCTCGAAGAGGTCCAGCCCCTGGATCTGGGCCGTCTCGGCGGCGTTGAGCGCAGCGGCCAGTCCCATCGCGGTGTGGCCGAGGTCCCGGCAGGTCTCCTGACCCAGCCCGTCCACGAACCGCGACGGCCCGTACCAGTAGGTGAGCACGTAGCTGGCCTTGACGTAGGTGCCCAGCGGCGGGATCGGCTGGGGCCCGTCGGAGGTGAGGTAGAAGGCGGAGACCACCTGCGCCCGCCAGTCCGCGACGCCGTCGTCGAAGACCGCCCGGTCGTCCAGGAAGACGCCGATGTCCATCGTCGCCTCGGCCATGGACAGCTGCCAGTTCGCCCCCCCGCCCGTCCAGCCGTCCCGGACCATGGGCAGGAACGCGGTGCGGAGCATCTGCTCGAAGCGGGCGACGCGGTCCGGCGCCCACCCGGCGCGGCTGTAGCGGACCAGCTCCGCGGCCTTGGAGAAGGTCTGCCCCGCCCACGCCGCCTGGAGGCGGCCGTTCTTGTAGAGCGACGTGTCGAAGCTGTGGCCCTGCAGCACCCCCGACCAGGCGTCGAGGATCTGCACGGCCTTGTCGCCGTAGCGCTGCTCACCGGTGAGGGAGAACAGCAGCGCGTTGGTGTACGCCGCCTGGGCGTCGTCGGTCTCGGCCGTGCACCCGGTGTTGAGACTGCTGCTGGCGCCGCACTTCACCTGGGCGACCGGCTGCGGCACCCAGGAGGCCTTCGCGTAGAACGAGCCCCGGGCCCGCGCCAGCGCCGACGTCCACGGCTCGCGAGACGCGGCGACCTGGGCCCGCACGAAGACCAGCTGCTCGGAGCTGACGACGATCCCCGGGTGCTGGAAGCCCGTCAGCGACGGCCTCCCGGAGGACGCGGACGGCGCGGGCGCGGTCGTCGCCGCGGTCGTCGCCGGGGTCGTCGCCGGGGTCGTCGCCGGGGTCGTCGCCGGGGTCGTCGCCGGGGTCGTCGCCGGGGTCGTCGACACCGCCGACGGCGTCACGAGCGGAGCGCTGGGGGTCAGGGACGGAGCGGTGGGCGTCACGAGCGGAGCGCTGGTGGTGGGGGAAGGAGCGGCGGACGGGCTCGTCGCCGGCCCGTCCGAGGCTGCCGGAGAGCTCGGGGTCTCGGAGGCGGTCGCGTCCCACGACCACGCCGACACGGCGTCGACACGCACCGAGGCGCTCGCCGCCGCGCGGGACAGGTACCCCTGCAGGCTGACGGCTCCAGGGCCTGACAGCTCCGCTGCGTCATCGGCGGCGACGACCTGCCAGTCGGGGACGGCCGCGCCCTCGACCCACGCCCGGGCCCGGAGCCGGGTGGGGGCGGCCCCCTCGACCCGGAGGTCCAGGTGCAGCGGCGCTCCGGGGACCGCCGTCACCGCCCCCTGCCCGAGCCTGGTGGTCCCGGTGCGGGTGACGCGGTCGACCCGGACCACCACCTCGCCGGTCTGCGCGGTGGACACCGTGGCCGCGTAGCGTCCCGCCGCCGTCACGCGCGCGGACACGCCCCCGTAGTAGCGAGCCCCCTCGGGCTCGGCCGTGGTGGTGCTGCTGACCAGCACGTCGCGGGCCCTCACCTGCGACGCCGAGAGGTGGAAGGAGGACCCGGGTCCCAGACCTGCGACCTCCAGAGCCCCCCCTGACGACGTCAGCGACGCGCCGGGCGAGGTCCACGAGCGGTACTGCCCGCCCACGGCCGCAGCAGCGGGGGCTCCGTGGCCGTCGAAGTCGTCCAGGAGCACCTCGGTGGCCGGGACGTCCGTCGCCGCGGACGTGGTCCCGGAGGCGGAGGCGGAGGCCTCGGCGGTCGGCGCGGCGGTCGGCGCGGCGGTCGGCGCGACGGACTCGGCTTCGGCGTGGGGGGCCAGCCCCAGCGCGACGGGGGCGAGCAGCGCGAGGACTCCGAGAGCCGCTCGCGCCAGGACGTCCCGCTGCCTCATGGAGGGGACGCTAGGGGCAGCACCTCCCCCGGCGTGCACCTTTCGTGGCTTTCGCCCTCCCCCGCCGTCTCCGTCAGACGCCTCTGGAGAGCCAGCGGTCAGTAGGCGCCCTTGCTGCGGACGACGGCGCCCACGGTCTTCCACAGGATCATGAAGTCGAACGCGAACGACCAGTTCTCCACGTAGCGCAGGTCCAGGCGCAGGGACTCGTCCCAGTCCAGGTCGGAGCGGCCGTTGATCTGCCACAGCCCGGTCAGGCCGGGCTTCACGAGCAGCTTGCGCCGGGCGTCGTCGCCGTAGACGGCCACCTCCCGGGCCAGCGGCGGGCGTGGACCGACCAGGGACATCTGGCCGACCAGGACGTTGAGCAGCTGCGGCAGCTCGTCCAGGGACAGCCGCCGCAGCACACGGCCGACCCGGGTGACCCGCGGGTCGTCCTTCATCTTGAAGAGCACCGCGTTGCCCTCGCTGGAGCTCACCAGCTCCCTCAGGCGCGCCTCGGCGTCCACCACCATGGACCGGAACTTCAGCATCCCGAAGGTGCGGCCCTCCAGGCCCACCCGCTCCTGCCGGAAGAGCACCGGGCCCCGGCTGTCCAGCTTCACGGCCAGCGCGATGAGCAGCAGCACGGGGGCCAGCAGCAGGACCGCGACCGCGGCGGCGAGTCGGTCCACCGTCCCCTTCGCGAGGCGCCGGAAGCCCGTCATCTCGGGCCGCTCCAGGTGCAGCAGCGGCAGGCCGCACACCGGGCGGATCGCCACCCGCGGCCCCACCACCTCGGTGACGGCGGGCGCCACGAAGAGGTCGGCGTGCGTCTCCTCCAGCGCCCAGCCGAGGCGGCGCAGGAAGGCGCCGTCGGTCTCCGGCGTGGGCAGCACGGCGACCGCGTCGACACCCGCCGCCACGCTGGTCTCGGCGAGCTCCTCGAGCGTGCCGAGCACGGGGACGCCCATCTCGGCCAGCTGCGCGAGCACGAAGGCCTCCTCGCCGCGGCGTCCGCCGCGGGCGTCGGGGAGGCAGACGCCCACCACCACCATCCCGTGGTAGCGGGCCCGACGGACCTGGCGCACCACGCCCAGGACGCCCTCGTGGTGGCCCGCCACCACGAGGGTCTGGGTGTGGAGGCCCCTCTCGCGCTGGGCGTGGAGGACCTGCCGGTTGAGGTAGCGCAGCACCAGCAGCCCGGCGGTGCCGAGCGGCAGGGCGAACAGGACGTAGCCGCGGGCGATGTCCAGCTGGAACGCCCACGAGCCGGTGGCCAGCATCGCCAGGGTGAAGGTGCTGGCGCGGACGACGCGGCCGTACTCCTCGCTGCCCAGCCCGAGGAACCGCGCCTCGTAGGTCCGGTTGGCGAAGAGGGTGGAGAACCACAGCGCCGGCACGCCCAGCAGCAGGAGCAGGTCCTGCCAGGTCTCGGTGGGCACGGCCGCGAAGCGCAGCGCGTACGCCAGCGAGGTCGCGCCGAGCACGGCCACCGCGTCGGCGAGAACCACCCGGCGCACGTAGACGGTGGTCCAGTGGGTGCGCGGCGGGGCGACGCGGCGCAGGCGGCCCGGGGAGCCGTGCTCGACGGCTCCGCCCCGCAGCGGCTCTGGGCCGCGGGCTGGAGCGGGCCGGGGCACGACGGTGGTCATGGGGCTCCTGAGGATGGACGGCTGGTTCCAGGGCGTGATCACCACGGAACCGCGACCCCGGAGCCGAGGGAAGCAGGTGGGTCCGCGTTCACCCGCGCGTCGTCACCCGTTCGGGTGACGGTCGGGTGACGGTCGGGACGGAGCGCTCGAGGGCGCCCCTCAGCTGCGGGGCAGGATCCCGAGCCGCAGGACCTCAGGAGACGTGGTCGCCTGCGCCGGGATGAGGCTGAGGTCGGGCAGGGGGCCCGGGGCGGCCTCGCCGCGGGCCTCGGCCGCGGCAGCGGCACGCGAGATCGCCGTCCCGACGAGCACGGCGACCACCGGGCTCGCGAGCAGCCACACCACGAGGACCTCGACGACCGACTCCACTGGTTCCTCCTGGTGCCGTACCTGCTGCCGTCCGCGCCGCGCGTCGCCCGGCCCGTGCCGCCGGGACCGCGCAGGCGGCCCCGACGGGTGCTGCATCGGCAGCACCCCCGGGCGACCTGAGCCCCGGCGCTCCGCGTCGCCCGTCCGGCGCAACGGGGCGGTCACCGGCGGTAGGGCACGATGGCGGGGTGGGCCGCACGCGGATGACCGGCGCTGAGCGGCGCGAGCAGCTGCTCGTCGTCGGCCGCGGACTCTTCGCGCAGAAGGGGTTCGACGGCACCAGCGTCGAGGAGGTCGCCGCCCGTGCCCGGGTCTCCAAGCCGGTGGTCTACGAGCACTTCGGCGGCAAGGAGGGCCTGTACGCCGTCGTCGTCGACCGCGAGGTCCGCGCGCTGCTCTCGGCGCTGAGCGCCGCCCTCGACACCCGCGCCCACCCCCGCGTGCTGCTGGAGCGCACCACGCTCGCCCTGCTGGGGTACGTGGAGGAGAACACCGACGGGTTCCGCATCCTCGTGCGCGACTCCCCCGTGGCGCAGACCACGGGGACCTTCGCGAGCCTCCTCGGCGACGTGGCCACCCAGGTCGAGGAGATGCTGTCGCAGGAGTTCCGCAGGCTCGGCCTCAGCGTCGACGCGGCCCCCATGTACGCGCAGATGCTGGTCGGCATGGTGGCGCTGACCGGCCAGTGGTGGCTCGGGTCCCGCCAGCCCGACAAGGCCGTGGTGGCCGCGCACATCGTCAACCTCGCGTGGAACGGGCTCTCGGGCATGGAGCCCAGCCCCCGCCTGACCCCGCACGCGGGCTGAGCGGTGGACGACGACGAGGTCGACCGGCTGGTGGCGGCCTGGGCGCGCGAGCGCCCCGACCTGGACGCCTCGCCGCTGCTCGTGCTCTCACGGGTCTCGCGCCTGGCCCACCACCTCGACCGGGCCCGCGCGGAGGCGTTCGCCGGCACCGAGCTGGTCCAGTGGGAGTTCGACGTCCTCGCGGCGCTGCGCCGCTCCGGTGCGCCGCACGAGCTGTCGCCGTCGTCGCTGGCCGCCGCCACCCTGGTCACCTCCGGCACGATGACCACCCGCATCGACAGGCTCGCGGCGCGCGGCCTGGTGGAGCGCCACCCCGACCCGGCGGACCGCCGCGGCGTGCTCGTGCGGCTCACCGGCGACGGCGCGAGCCGCGTGGACACCGCGCTCGCGGACCTCCTCGCCCGGGAGCGGTCCGTGCTCGACGCGCTGGGGCCGCAGCGGTCCGCGCAGCTGGCGGACCTGCTGCGCCAGCTGCTGGCGCCGTTCGAGGGCTGACCCGGCCGGGCGCACCGCACACCCGCGCGGGCGCCGCGCCGCTACCGTCACGGACGTGCTGATCGAGCCCCTTCCCGTCGCCGGCGCGTGGTCCATCACCCCCAAGCAGTTCGGGGACGACCGCGGCACCTTCCTCGAGGCCTTCAAGAACGACGCCCTCGCCGAGGTCATCGGCCACCCGCTCACCGTCGCGCAGGTCAACTGCTCGGTCTCGGCGGCCGGGGCGCTGCGCGGCGTGCACTTCGCCGACGTGCCCCCCGGCCAGGCCAAGTACGTCACGTGCACCGTCGGCGCCGTGCTCGACGTCGTCGTCGACATCCGGGTCGGCTCCCCCACCTTCGGGCAGTGGACCTCGGTGCTGCTGGACGACGTCGACCGGCGCGCCGTCTACCTCGCCGAGGGCCTCGGCCACGCCTTCTGCTCCCTGGCCGACGGCTCCACCGTCACCTACCTGTGCTCCACCGGCTACAACCCCACCGCCGAGCACGGGATCCACCCGCTGGACCCGGCCCTGGGCATCGAGTGGCCGACCCGCGGGCGCGACGGGCAGTCGCTGACCTACGAGCTGTCCGCCAAGGACCAGGCCGCGCCGACCCTGGCCCAGGCGCGCGAGGCGGGCCTGCTGCCCACCTGGGAGGCCACCCGCGCGCACGCGGCGGTGCAGGCGTGAGGGTCCTCGTCACCGGCGCCGCCGGCATGCTCGGCCAGGACGTCGTGGCGCTGCTGCGCGCCCGCGGCCACCGGGTGACGGCGGCGACCCGCACCGACGTGGACGTCACCGACCCGGCCTCCCTGGCCGCCGCGGTGCCGGGCCACGACGCGGTGGTGAACTGCACGGCGCACACCGCGGTCGACGCCGCCGAGACCGACGTCGAGGCGGCCGAGCTCCTCAACACCACCGCTCCCGGGCTGCTGGGGGCGGCCTGCGCGCAGGCCGGCGCCCGGCTGGTGCACGTCTCCACCGACTACGTGTTCTCCGGCGAGGCCGACCTCGACGACGACGGGCGGCCGCTGCCGTACGCCGAGGATGCACCCGTCGCCCCGCGCTCGGTCTACGGGCGCACCAAGGCCGCCGGGGAGCGCGCGGCGCGCCAGGCGCAGCCCGACACCCTCGTGGTGCGCACCGCCTGGCTGTACGGGGCGGGCAAGGGCTGCTTCCCCACGACCATCGCCCGGGCCGCGCGGGAGCGCGGCGCGGTGAGCGTGGTGGACGACCAGGTGGGCCAGCCGACGTGGACCGCGGACGTCGCGCGGGTCGTGGCGGACCTGCTCGCGGTGGGCGCACCGGCGGGGACCTACCACGCGACCTCCAGCGGGCGGACCAGCTGGTTCGGCTTCACGAGGGCGGTGCTGGCCTCGGCGGGGCTGGACCCCCGCGCGGCGAGCCCGACGACGAGCGAGGCGTTCGCGCGCCCGGCGCCGCGCCCGGCGTGGTCGGTGCTGGGCCACGAGGCGCTGGTCGCGGCGGGCGTGGAGCCCATCGGCGACTGGGCGGAGCGCTGGGACGCGGCCGCCGTCGTCGTCCTCGGCGGCTGAGCAGACCGCCCGCCCCGTCGCGACGCAGCGTGACGGTGTCGTCACCGCATCCCGGGAGGGGTCGGTCGGTCGGCGCAGGCCGCGTCGCGCCAGCGGGTGAGCCCCTGGTCACGGCCTGTGGAGGCGGTCCCCCACCGCCCTAGCGTCCCTGGCCGGACGGGGTGTCGACCGACGCCCCACAGGCCTGCAGGGGGCGCGCGTGAGCACGGTCGAGGACGAGCGCGACGGGGTGGGCCAGCTGCTCGCGCCGCGGCCGGCCGCACCGGCCGGCCCGCGCCGCCGGCGCCGGGGCGGACTGGTGCTCGCGCTGGCCGCCGTGGTCGTGGTGGCGCTGGCGGCGGCCGCCGCCGCGCTGTGGAGCTCGGTGCCCGCGGTCGGCCACCTCGGCGACCCCTTCTCCTCGATCCCCGCCGCCGAGCGCCCCGCGGTGGCCACCGCGGCCGGGCGGGCGCAGAACATCCTCCTCATCGGCTCCGACAGCCGCGCGAACGGCGACGGCGAGGACGCCTCCGCCGCGGCGGGCGCCCCGGCCGACCAGGAGGCCGACTGGACCCGCGGCGGCCAGCGCAGCGACGTGCTCGCCGTGCTCCACCTGTCCGCCGACGGTCGCAGCGCCGCGATGGTCTCGATCCCCCGCGACTCGTGGGTGCCGGTGCCCGGCTACGGCACCACCAAGGTCAACGCCGCCTTCTCCTACGGCGGCGCACCGCTCGCCGTCCGCACGGTCGAGCAGCTCACCGGCGTGCGCATCGACCACGTCGTGGCCATCGACTTCTCCGGCTTCGCCCGCGTCACCGACGCCCTCGGCGGCGTGCGGATCTGCGTGCCGCAGGCCGTCTCCGACCACCTCGGCACCGTCCAGGCCGGCTGCCAGGTGATGGACGGGCAGCAGGCCCTCACCTACGTGCGCCAGCGCAAGACGCTGCCCGGCGGCGACTTCGACCGCGAGCGGCGCCAGCAGAACTGGATGCGCTCGGTCATCGCCGGCGCCACCGACCGCGACCTGCTGGGCGACCCGGTGAAGCTCACCGCGGTGGTGCGCGAGCTGGCGTCGTCGGTGCGCACCGACGACGGCCTCGGCGAGCCGCAGCTGCTGTCCCTGGCGCTGGCGCACCGCGACCTGCGGGCCGCCGACGTCACCTTCCTGCAGGCGCCCCTGGCCGACCCCGCCACGGGCACGGAGGGGTCGCAGTCGGTGGTCTACCTGGACACCGCCGCCGGGGCCCAGCTGTGGCAGGCGCTCAAGGACGACGACGTGGCGTCCTGGGTGGGCGCCCACCCGGGCGCGGCCCTCGGCGACACCGTCAGGTAGTCCGAGCAGCGCAGGAGCCCCCGGCCGGTCGGCCGGGGGCTCCTGCGCTGCTCAGCGGCTGCTCAGCGGCCCAGCTGGGCGTACTTGGCCTCGGTGGCGGCCTTGCGGGGCCGCCACCACGCCTCGTTGTCGCGGTACCAGTCGAAGGTGGCCTTCAGCCCCGACTCCAGGTCCGAGTGCAGCGGGCGCCACCCCAGCTCCTCCCGCAGCAGCGAGGCGTCGATGGCGTAGCGCAGGTCGTGCCCGGGACGGTCGCTCACCAGGTCGTAGGCGTCGGCGTCCTGCCCCGCGATCTCCAGCAGCGCCCGCACCACCCGCAGGTTGTTCGCCTCCCCGTCCGCGCCGATGAGGTAGGTCTGCCCCACCCGGCCGCGGCCCAGCACCGCCCACACCGCGCGGTTGTGGTCGTCCACGTGGATCCAGTCCCGCACGTTGGTGCCCGCGCCGTAGACCTTCGGGCGCACCCCGTCGAGGATGTTGGTGATCTGGCGCGGGATGAACTTCTCCACGTGCTGCCACGGCCCGTAGTTGTTCGAGCAGTTGGAGATCGTGGCGCGGATCCCGAACGAGCGCGCCCACGCCCGCACCAGCAGGTCCGACCCCGCCTTGGTGGCCGAGTACGGCGAGGACGGGTTGTACGGGGTGTCAGCGGTGAACCTCTCCCGGGCGGGGTCGTCAGCCGGGTCCGCCAGCGGCAGGTCGCCGTAGACCTCGTCGGTCGAGACGTGGTGGTAGCGCACCCCGTGCGCCCGCACCGCCTCCAGCAGCGCGTACGTGCCCAGCAGGTTGGTCTGCACGAACGGCCAGGGGTCGGACAGGGAGTTGTCGTTGTGCGACTCCGCCGCGAAGTGCACCACCGCCGCGTCCTCACCACCCGCAGCGAGGTCCCCCACCAGCTGCGAGACCAGCGCGGTGTCCGCGCAGTCGCCCTCCACGAAGGTGATGCGGTCAGCGACCGCCTCGAGGGTGGCGCGGTCACCGGCGTAGGTGAGCTTGTCCAGGACGACGACGTCGACGTCCGGCCGCTCCCGCACCGTGGCGTGCACGAAGTTGGCGCCGATGAACCCCGCGCCCCCGGTCACCAGCAGCTTCACAGCGCAACCCCCTCGTTCGACGCAGCCCCGCCGGCTCCACCAGCGGTGTGGCGGCGCTCCAGCAGCTCCAGCAGGTAGGCCCCGTAGCCGGACTTCACCAGAGGCGCCGCTCGCTCGCGCAGCTCCTCGTCCGTGAGGAACCCCTGGTGCCAGGCCACCTCCTCCGGCGCACCGATCTTCAGCCCCTGCCGCTGCTCGATGGTGCGGATGTACACCCCGGCGTCCATGAGGGAGTCCACCGTGCCGGTGTCCAGCCACGCCGTCCCGCGCGGCAGGACCTCCACCCACAGCCGCCCCTGCTCCAGGTAGGTGCGGTTCACGTCGGTGATCTCGTACTCCCCCCGCGCCGACGGCCGCAGGTCCTTCGCGATGGCCACGACGTCGTTGTCGTAGAAGTACAGCCCCGGCACCGCGAAGTTCGACCGCGGCGCGGCCGGCTTCTCCTCCAGGGACACCGCCCTCCCGGCGGTGTCGAACTCGATGACGCCGTACGCCGTGGGGTCGGCCACCCAGTACCCGAAGATTGAGGCCCCGTCGATGTCCACGAAGCGGCTCAGCTGGGTGCCCAGCCCGGGGCCGTAGAAGATGTTGTCTCCCAGCACCAGCGCCACCGTGTCACCGCCGATGAAGTCCGCGCCCAGCACGAAGGCCTGCGCCAGGCCGTTGGGCTCGGCCTGCACCTGGTAGCTGATGGCCACCCCGAACTGGGAGCCGTCACCCAGCAGCCGCCGGAAGGCCGCGGCGTCGTGCGGGGTGGTGATCACCAGCACGTCCCGGATGCCCGCCGCGATCAGCGTGGACAGCGGGTAGTAGACCATCGGCTTGTCGTACACCGGCACCAGCTGCTTGGACGTGCCGAGCGTCAGCGGGTGCAGGCGCGTCCCCGAGCCCCCCGCCAGGATGATCCCCTTCACGAGTCCTGACCGTAGCGGCGCGCGGGGCGCCCGCGGGCGACCTCCACCCCTCTGGTCGGCGCCCGGTCGGGTCGCTCTCCCGCGCCCGGCCAGGTCGGTGCCTGCGGCCAGCAGCGTCCACAATGGGCGGGGAACGCACACCGCCGCAGGAGGAGTCGCTCCGGATGCCTGACCCGTCGGACAGCTCGCTGGACCTGGGCGCCGCCCCGGGCGCGCCCACGCCGGCCACCGGCGCGCCGCGCGGACTGGACCTCACGCCCGCGGCGCCGGTCCCCGCCATCCCGGAGGACGAGGCCGAGGGCATGGTCCCGCTCGACCCGGCCACCCGCGCGGCGCTGGCCGAGCGGGCCCGCGCCTTCGTGGCCGACCTGGCCGGCAAGGACCCGCGCAGCCCGGAGTTCCAGCGCAAGCTGGACGACGTCGTGAAGATGGGCGACCGGGAGGTCCGCGCCTCGTCCCAGGTGTCCAACCGGATGCTGCAGCGCCCCTCCTCCAGCCCCGCGGGTGCCGCCGGTGCGGCGCGGGGACGCCCCGGCGGCGGTCCGGCCGCCGACGCGCAGGCCCAGGTGGCCGACACCCTCGCCGAGCTGCGCCGCACCGTCACCGAGCTCGACCCGGGACGCGCCGACCTCAAGGGGCCGCGCCGGCTGTTCGGCCTGCTGCCCGGTGGCCAGAAGGTGCAGCGGTACTTCGACCGCTACCAGGACGCGCAGAGCCAGCTGGACGCGATCATCCGCGCCCTGGCCTCCGGCCAGGACGCGCTGCGCCGCGACAACGCCGCCATCGAGCAGGAGAAGGCCGAGCTCTGGGCCACCATGGGCAAGCTCACCGAGTACGTGGTGCTGGCCCGCGCCCTGGACACCGCCACCCAGGAGAAGGTCGGCGAGCTGCGGGTCACCGACCCCAAGGCCGCCGACGCGCTCACCGCCGACGCCCTCTTCCCCATCCGGCAGCGCCACCAGGACCTGTTGACGCAGCTGACCGTCAGCGCCCAGGGCTACCTCGCGCTCGACCTCGTGCGCCGCAACAACGTCGAGCTCATCAAGGGCGTCGACAGGGCGCAGACCACCACCGTCTCCGCGCTGCGGACCGCCGTCGTCGTCGCCCAGGCCCTGTCCCAGCAGCAGCTGGTGCTCGACCAGGTCAGCGCCCTCAACACCACCACGAGCGCCACCATCGAGTCGACGTCGCGGCTGCTGCGCCAGCAGACGGCGCAGGTGCACGAGCAGGCCGCCAGCGCGACGGTCGACGTCGAGGTGCTGCAGCGCGCCTTCGACGAGGTGTTCGCGACCATGGACGCCATCGACACCTTCAAGCTGAAGGCCGTGGAGAACCTGGCCACCACCGTCGACGCGCTCGAGGGCCAGATGAAGAGGTCCCGCTCGTACGTCGCGCGCACCCGCGAGGCGGAGCAGCGGGACGCGGCCGCCCAGATCGACGACGGCCGGTGACCACGCCCCCCGGCGGGTCCCGCCCCGAGCTCGAGGAGCTGCGCGAGCGCTCCCGGGAGGTGGCGCGCCGGGTCGGGCAGGACGTCGGCCGGCAGGTCGGCACGGCGGCCCGCCGCCAGGGGTGGCGGGCGCGGAAGTCGGCGTGGCTGCTGCTGCCGGTCGCCGGGCTGCCGTGGGTCGGCTTCGGGTACATCGGCTGGAAGGCGCGCCGCCCGCAGTGGGCGGGCGCCGCGGCGCTGCACCTGGGCGTCTCCGCCGGTGCGGTCACCGCGCTGACCGCCGGGGAGTGGTGGACCACCGTGCTCGGGGTGCTCGTGGCCGGTGGCGGATGGGGGGCGGGCGTCGTGCACGGGCTGGCCGCCAACCCCCGGTGGCTGCGCACCAGCGCCGCGCTGTCGCCCCACCCCTCGGCCCCGTGGCTGCCGGCGCTGACCGGGCCGTCGTCGTCGGCCGAGCTGCTGGCGGGGACGGGTCGCGCAGCTGGCGAGGACCCGGCCGAGCTGGCCGAGCTGCACCGCGCGCGGCTGGAGGAGCTCGTGGCCGTGGCCGCGCGCGCCGGGACGGCCCTGCCGGCCGAGGCGCTGCCGCTGGTGCGGGAGCTGCGCTCCGCCGCGGCGCCGCTGCTGGACCGGGGAGCCGGTCTCGGCCGTCCGGTGCCCGCCCTGGACCTGTACGAGGTGGAGGCCGTGGTCGGAGAGCACCTGCCGGCGGCCCTCGGGCAGTACCTGGCGCTGCCGCACGGCTACGTGCCGGACACCGTGGCCAGCGGCCCGGCGCCCGCGGAGTCCCTCCTCGCGCAGCTGCGGTCGATGGTGGAGCTGCTCGGCGAGGTGACCGCACGGGTGCACGAGCACGACGCGCGCGAGCTGCGCGTGCAGGCGGCCTTCCTCGGCGAGAAGGTGCGGCGCTCGGACCTGGACCTGTGACGCGTGGTGGGGTGGTGCGGTGAGCAGGGCGGACAAGGACGACGACAAGGCCGCTGAGGCCGAGGCGCAGGAGATCGAGCGCTACGGCATCGACGAGCGGACGCTGACGCCGATCGGGCTGACCACGCCGGGCGGGAGGTTCGTGCCGGAGGTGGTCGTCAACGTCGTGCGCTTCACGTGGCTGGGTGTCTGGATCGCCCTGTTCGCCTGGAACCAGACCGCTATCGCGCTGGTGGTGATGTTCGCGTGGATCGCCGCGAACGGCGCCTACGAGAAGCACCGCAAGACGCTGCGGCGCGAGCGGCGGCGCCAGATCCAGGCGCACATCACGGCGCGCGGAGGCCTCCCGACCGGCGCGAGCGGTCCGGCGACGGTCACGTCCGCGGACGTGCCGGCGGCGCTGGCATCGGCTGCTCCCGCCCCGGTGTCGCCGTCGCTGTCCGCCACGCCCGCCGAGCGGGCGCTGACGCGCACGCTGCGCCGCGTGGAGGGCTCCGAGCGCTTCGAGCGGCGCGACGCGGTGCTGGTCGGCGAGCTGGCGGACGTGCTGTTCCCGCTGCTGGCCAAGGTCGCCGAGCCGGGTGCGGACCCGCTGGTGCGCCAGGACGTCGAGAAGATCGCCACCGAGCACCTGCCCGACAGCGTGGACGCCTACCTGGCGCTGCCCGCCGAGCGGGTGCGCACCAGCCGGAACTCCGCGGGGCGCACGCCGCTGGAGGAGCTGCGCACCCAGCTGGACCTGCTGCTCACCGGGTGCGAGCAGCTGCAGGAGTCCGTGCTGCGCGCCGACGTCGCGCGCCAGCAGGAGCAGTCGCGCTTCCTCGAGCAGAAGTTCCGACCCAGCGGCCTCGACCTCTGACTCAGCCGGCGGCCTCGGCGGCCTCCAGCCACTCCTCCTCCAGCGCCTCCTTCTCCGACAGCAGCTCGCGCAGCTCCGCGTCGAGCTTGGCCGCGGCTCCGTAGTCGGCGGCGCTGGCGGCGAGCGCGTCGTGCAGCTTCGCCTCCCGCTCCGACAGCTTGGCCAGCTGCCGCTCCAGGCGCGCCACCTCCTTGCGCGCGGCGCGGGCCTCGGCGGCCGAGGCCCCGGACGGCTGCGCGGCGCTTCCACGGTCGTCGCGGGAGGAGGGGGACGACGACGCACCGGAGGCCACGGAGGCGGCGGCCGCCCCGGCGGACGCAGCGCCGGCGTGGCGCAGGCGCAGGTACTCCTCCACCCCGCCCGGCAGGTCGCGGATCGCGCCGTCGCCGAGCAGCGCCACCTGGCGGTCGGTGGTCCGCTCCAGCAGGTACCGGTCGTGGCTGACCACCACGAGCGTCCCCGCGAAGCCGTCGAGCACGTCCTCGACGGCGGCGAGGGTGTCCGTGTCGAGGTCGTTGGTGGGCTCGTCGAGCAGCAGCAGGTTGGGCCCGCGCACCAGCAGCCGCGCCAGCTGGAGCCGGCGGCGCTCGCCGCCGGACAGGTCCCGCACGTGCGTCCAGGCGCGGGCCGCGGGGAAGCCGAGCCGCTCCACCACCGAGGACGCGGTGAGCTCCTTGCCGGTGGCGACGTCGAGGACGCTGGTGGCCTCGCGCTCCACGGTCTCCAGCACGCGCTGGTCGGCGACGGCGTCGAGCTCGCGCAGGTCCTGGCTGAGGACGCCCGTCACCACGGTCTTGCCCAGCTTCACGCGCCCGGCGTCGGGCTGGACCTGCTGCAGCAGCAGCTTCAGCAGGGTGGTCTTGCCCGAGCCGTTCACGCCGACCACGCCGATCCGGTCCCCCGGCCCGAGGCGCCAGGTGACGTCGTCGAGGAGCACCCGCCGCTCGTCGCCCTCCCCCACGGCCAGGGAGGCGCCCTCGACGTCGACGACGTCCTTGCCCAGCCGGGCCGTCGCGGTGCGCGCCAGCGCGAAGGAGTCGCGCGGCGGCGGCTCGGCGGCGATGAGGGCGTTGGCCGCCTCGATGCGGAAGCGCGGCTTGCTCGTCCGCGCGGGGGCGCCGCGGCGCAGCCACGCGAGCTCCTTGCGGAGCAGGTTGTCGCGGCGCTCGGCCGTCACCGAGGCGATGCGGGCGCGCTCGGCGCGGGCCAGCACGTAGGCGGCGTACCCGCCGTCGTAGGAGTCGACCACGCCGTCGTGCACCTCCCACGTCCGCTCCACCACGGCGTCGAGGAACCACCGGTCGTGGGTGACGACCACGAGGGCGCCCTGCGTGGGCTGCCAGCGGGTGCGCAGGTGCTCCGCGAGCCACGCGACGCCCTCGACGTCGAGGTGGTTGGTGGGCTCGTCGAGGAGCAGCACGTCGTCGTCGCCGGCCATGAGCCGCGCGAGCGCGACGCGGCGCCGCTGACCGCCGGAGAGCTGGCCCACCAGGGCCTCGGCGCCACCGGGCGCGGCGGCCGGGCCCTCGAGCATGTCGCCGAGGAGGCCGTCGAGCACCGAGCGGATGCGCGAGTCGGAGGCCCACACGTGGTCGGGGACGTCTCCGACCACGGCCCGGCGCACGGTGTGGGAGGGGTCGAGGTCGTCGGACTGCGAGAGGACGCCCAGGGTGGTGCCGCGGCTGCGGGTGGCGCGGCCGCCGTCGAGGGCCTGCGTGCCCGCGAGCACGCGCAGCAGCGTGGACTTGCCGTCTCCGTTGCGGCCGACCACGCCCACGCGGGCGCCGTCGTCGAGCCCGAGGGAGACGCCGTCCAGCACGGTGCGCGCACCGTGGACGACGGTCGCGCCCTCGAGGTTCAGGAGGTGGGCCACACCCCCATCCTCCCCGATCGCGGGGAGCGCCCCGCTCAGCGGATGGTCGGTGTGGACCCGGTGGAGGGGTGGAACGGCGAAGGCGCCACCGCGTCGACCTGGCGGGCGCCGTGCACGGGTCCGGTCACCCGGCGCACGTCCGAGGCCAGGCCGGAGGCCGTCAGCGCCACCGCCAGCTCCAGGGCCGCCGTCCGGTCGGGGACGAGCATCGCCACGGTCGGGCCCGACCCGGAGACCATGGCACCCAGCGCGTCGTGGTCGCGCCCGAGGTCGAGCAGGCGGCGCAGCGCCGGGCGCAGTGAGCAGGCGGCGTCCTGCAGGTCGTTGACCAGCGCGGCGCCCAGCGCCGCGGGCTCACCGCTGCGCAGGGCCTGGGCCAGGTCCGCCGGCAGCTCGGGCTCGAGCACCGGGGCGTCCTCGCCGGCGGCGGCCAGCAGTCGGTCGCGCTCGCGGTACACCGCCGGCGTGGACAGGCCCTCGTCGGCGATGGCGAGCACCCAGTGGAACTCCCCGCGCGCCAGCACGGGCGTCAGCTGGTCGCCCCTCCCCACGCCCAGCGCGGTACCGCCCATGAGGGCGAACGGGACGTCGGCGCCGAGCTCCGCACCCATGCGCTCCAGCTCGTCGCGACCGGCACCGGTGCCCCACAGCAGGTCGCAGGCCAGCAGCGCGGCGGCCGCGTCGGCGGAGCCCCCGGCCATGCCCCCCGCGACGGGGGCGCTCTTGCGGATGGAGAGGGCGACGTCAGCGGGGACACCCGCCCGCTCGGCGAGCAGGTGCGCCGCGCGGACGGCGAGGTTGGTCCCGTCCAGGGGGGTGGAGGCCGCGCCGGTGCCCCGGACCGACACCGTCACCCCCGTCACGCCGTCGCGCGGGAGCGAGGCGCTGACCTCCTCGAAGACCGAGACGGCCTGGTACACGCTGACCACGTCGTGGTACCCGTCGTCGTCGAGGGCGCCGACGCGCAGTGCCAGGTTGATCTTCGCGGGCGCCCTGACGACCACCCGCTCCCCCGGTGCCGTCACCCGGCGCACCCTACGGGACGCCGCACGCGGCCGTGGTCGCCGCGGGGCTCAGTAGGCGCCGCGGCTGCGGACGACGGCCCCGAGGGTCTTCCACAGGATCATGAAGTCGAACCCGAACGACCAGTTCTCCACGTACCGCAGGTCCAGGCGCACCGACTCGTCCCAGTCCAGGTCGGAGCGGCCGTTGATCTGCCACAGCCCGGTCAGGCCGGGCTTCACGAGCAGCTTGCGCCGGGCGTCATCGCCGTAGACGGCCACCTCCCGGGCCAGCGGCGGACGCGGGCCCACCAGCGACATGTGACCCAGCAGCACGTTGAACAGCTGCGGCAGCTCGTCCAGCGACAACCGGCGCAGCACCCGACCCACCCGGGTCACGCGCGGGTCGTCCTTCATCTTGAACAGCACCGCGTTGCCCTCGCTGGACGCGGCGAGGTCGCGCAGGCGCGCCTCGGCGTCCACCACCATGGACCGGAACTTCAGCATCCCGAAGGTGCGGCCCTCCAGCCCCACCCGCTCCTGGCGGAAGAAGACGGGCCCGCGGCTGTCCGCCTTGATGGCGAGGGCGATCCCCACGAGCACGGGCGCCAGCACGAGCACCCCCACGCCGGAGGCGACCCGGTCGAAGGTGCCCTTCACCAGGCGGCGGAAACCCGTGAGCTCGGGGCGCTCCAGGTGCAGCAGCGGCAGCCCGCACACCGGCCGGATCGCCACCCGCGGCCCCACCACCTCGGTCACCGCCGGCGCCACGAACAGGTCCGCGTGCGTCTCCTCCAGCGCCCACCCCAGCCGCCGCAGGAACGCGCCGTCCACCTCGGGGGTCGGGAGCACTGCCACGGCATCCACGCCGGCGCTGACGCTGACGTCGGCCGCCTCGTCGAGGCCCCCGAGCACGGGCACGCCGAGTGCGGCCAGGGCGCGCTCCTCGACGCCGAGCCGGCCGTCGGCGGCGGGCGGCAGGCACACGCCGACCACGCGCATGCCGTGGTAGCTGGCGCGGCTGATCTGGCGGACCATCGCCAGGACGCCCTGGCGGTGCCCGACCACCAGGAGCGACTGCATGTGGAGGCCGCGGTCCCGCTGGCCGTGCAGCCACTTCCGCATGGCGTAGCGCAGCAGCAGGATCGTGAACATGCCGAGCGGGAGCGCGATGATCACGTAGCCGCGGGCGATCTCCAGCTGGAACGCCCACGACGTGGTGCCGACCAGCGCGAGGGTGAAGACGCTGGCCTGGAGCACGCGGTCGTACTCCTCGTTGCCCAGGCCCATGAACCGCCGCTCGTACGCGCGGAACACGAACAGGGCCGCCAGCCAGGCGACGGGCACCAGGCCGAGGAGGAGGAGCGCCTGCACCGGGTGGGCGTGCGCGTTGCCGAAGCGGAGCGCGTAGGCGAAGAGGGTGGAGCCGACGACGGCGACGACGTCGGCGACCACGACGCGCCGGCGGTATACCGGCGCCCAGTGCGTGCGCGGCGGCGCCACCCGCGTGATGCGCCCCGGGAAGGACAGCGACTCACCCGGAACCGCGCGCACCTCGACCGACATGCATCTCCCCCCACCCGTGGTGGCCCCACCCCGAAGGGCGGTGCCACGGCCGCCTCAGGGCGCACCTTCGACGAACCCGGGTCCACCTTCCCAGACGTCGGCCGGTCTCGACCAGGTCCGGCGCAACTCCGGACGCCCGCTATGTCCCTTCTTCGGGGCTTGCGGGGCCGTCCACCGCCCCTGCGAGCGCTTCGGCGACGCCCGCGAAGGCCCTCACGTCGAGCCGCTCCCCGCGCAGGGTCGGGTCGACGCCGGCGGCGCGCAGCACCTCCTCGGCGCGCGCGGGTGAGCCCGCCCAGCCGGCCAGCGCTGCGCGCAGCGTCTTGCGGCGCTGCCCGAAGGCGGCGTCGACGGCGGCGAAGACCTCCTCGCGGGAGGCGGTCGTGCTCGGCGGGTCGCGGCGCACGAGCCGCACCAGGGCGCTGTCGACGTTGGGCACCGGCCAGAACACCTGCCGGCCCACGGACCCGGCCATCGACGCCTCGGCGTACCAGGCCGCCTTGACGCTGGGCACGCCGTAGGCCTTCGAGCCGGGCGCGGCGGCCAGCCGCTCGGCCACCTCGGTCTGCACCATCACCAGCACCTGCTCCAGCTGCGGCATCCGCGCCAGCAGCGTGAGGATCACGGGCACGGCGACGTTGTACGGCAGGTTGGCCACGAGCTTGGTGGGCGCGCCGGCGGCGGCACCCGCCTCGCCGGCCAGCGCCGGGAGGTCGTGGACCTCGAGGGCGTCGGCGCGCACCACCTGCAGGTGCGCGCCCAGGCCGCCGTCGGGGTCGGCGGCGAGGTCGGGCCGGCGGGCGGCCACGGTCGCGGGCAGCTCGGCGGCCAGCCGCTCGTCGATCTCGACGACGACGACGCGGGCACCGGCAGCGAGCAGCGCCAGCGTCAGCGACCCCAGCCCGGGACCGACCTCCAGCACGACGTCGCCCGGCCGCACCCCCGCCTTGGCGGCGATGCGGCGCACGGTGCCGGCGTCGTGCACGAAGTTCTGCCCGAGCTGCTTGGTCGGGCGCACGCCGAGACGGCCCGCCAGGGCCCGCACGTCGGCGGGACCCAGCAGGCCGTCGTCAGCTGGAAGCGGGTTCAGGAGGTCGAGGCTAGACGATCGCCGGGCAGCGGGACGACGCGCGAGGCGTCAGCGCAGCCCGAGCTTGCGGGTGCAGGACGGCCACGCGCCCCAGCCCTGGGCCGCCTGGACCCGCTGGGCCACGGCGATCTGCTGCTCGCGGGTGGCCGAGCTCGCCGAGCCGGCGCCACCGAAGGCGCGCCACGTGCCCTGGGAGAACTGCAGCCCGCCGTAGAACCCGTTGCCGGTGTTGATGGACCAGTTGCCGCCGGACTCGCACTGCGCGATGGAGTCCCACACCGAGCCGCCGCCGACCGCCGGGGCCGCCGCGGGGGCGGGCTTGTCCTTGGTGCCCGTCACCTGCACCTGGGTCACCGGTGCCGTGACGACCTTCGGGGCGCCGACCTGGGTCCGGGAGACCTGCTGCCCGTCCTTGGTGACCACCTCGAAGGTGGTCTGCTGCGTGCCCTTGACGCCCTTGGTGGTGACCTTCGTGTCGCCCTTGTAGAGGTCACCGGACTCGGTGCTCTGGGTGTCGAAGGGGATGTCGGAGTCCTCGGTCACCGTCTGCTTGACGACCCGGAACACCTGCACGGCCCCGCCGTCGACCACCGGGTCGGTCAGCGGGACGGAGGTCTCGTCGTCGGCGCCCAGGGTGACCCCGGCGGCCTTGAGCAGGTCGCCGTAGGTGGCGCCGGTGGAGGTGACGGGCGTGGTCGTGCCGTCCACGGTGACCTGCACGGTCTTGGGGGTGCTCACCGTCAGGGCCATGCCCGCGCGCCCGAGGGGCTGGGAGCGGGAGGCGGAGATCGCGGCGCCGTCGGCGCGGACCTGCAGGTCGGACAGGGCGTCGCCCACGGTCAGGGCCGTGGTCCAGCGGGTCTCAGTCTTGCCGTCCACCGTCAGGGTGATCGGGCGGGCGTGCCGCACCACGATCGTGTCGCCGTCGTCGACCGTGGCGTCCTCGGGGAGGGAGACCGCGTCGCGGCTGCCCAGCTCCACGTGCGCGGCGTCGAGCGCGGCGTCCACGGTGGTGCCGAACATGCGGACCTGCTGGGTCTGCCCGTCCACGTCGAGGTTGACGGTGGTGTCGTTGGCCGCCCAGGCGGCGGTCCCGGCGACGAGAGCGGTGACGACGACGGCCTGGCCCGCGATGCGGGTCACACGGCCGGAGGGGATGAGGCGCACGAGGTCCCTAGCTTCGGTGTCCCCGGGCACAGGAACCGGACGGCGCTCACGTGCGGCAGCCGGGCGGCGAGGAGCGCGCGCCGGCGGCTCGGCCCGGCGGCGCCCGTGGTGGCTGGGAAGCGGGGCGAACTCGCTGAGGGAGTCGTCGTCCGGGATGTTTCCGATCCCGGCTGTCGGGGTACGACCGTAGGTGGACGTGACCGATTCGTCCAGACCGCGACGTCGCTGACGCGGAACCTTGAAGGTTTCTTGACCTTCCCACGCCTCTTCAGTGGCGCACCCGGGGGGAAGGGTGACGGTCGGTGTGGACATCACCACTGACCGTAGAGGTTCTCGCTGCTCCGGCTCAGGATTCTCACGAGTTCTTCTTCGTCGTGTCGCAGCTCTGACGCGATCACCCGAACGGTGAGAGGCACGAGGTGGCTCCCGTTCGGGCGCCCGCGGTGCGGCACCGGGGTGAGGTAGGGGGCATCCGTCTCCACCTGGAGGATGACGGGCGGCACCGCCCTGACCGCCTCCCGGAGGACGTGGTTGCTCTTGAACGTGACCGTCCCGGCGATGCTCAGGTACCACCCGTTCTCGGCGCACAGCCGCGCCATGGCGGCGTCGCCGGAGAAGCAGTGGAACACCACCCGCTCCGGGGCGCCCTCGGCCCGGAGGACGTCGAGCACCTCGGCGTGCGCGTCGCGGTCGTGGATCTGCAGGGTCGCGCCCGTGCGCTTGGCGATGGCGATGTGCGCCGCGAAGCTGTCCAGCTGCGCGCGGCGGGCGTCGTCGTCGTCCCAGTCGGTGCGGAAGGAGTCCAGGCCGGTCTCCCCCACCACGCGGATCCGGTCGTTGGTGGTGACGAGGCGCTCGACCTCCGCGAGCGCGGCGTCGAGACGGCCGGCGCGGGCCAGCTCGGGCGCCTCGTTGGGGTGGACCGCCACGCCGCCGAGCAGCTGGGGCCAGCGGCGCACGGCGCGGTCCGTCCAGGCCCGGGCCGCCTCGTCGCACCCGATCTGCACCGCGCGGGGCACCCCGGCGGCAGCCGCCGCGGCCAGGAGCCGGTCGACGTCGTCGTCGTCGAGGTGGTCGAGGTGGGTGTGGTCGTCCACCGCACCGGCGCCACCGGCGAGCGGCAGCGGTTCCGGCACCGGCGGGTAGCCCTCCGGCAGCTCGGGCGGCTCCGTCACGTCAGGCCTGTCCAGCACGCCGCCCACCCTGCCCCACCAGCACCGGGTCACCAGCGGAGCCCTGCCGTGCGGAGCTCGTCGCTGATCCAGCGCACCACGTCGTGGGGCTGCCTCATCACCTCGCGCGAGGAGACGACCACCTGGGTCCAGCCGTGGTGCTTCGTGGTCCGGTTCCTGCGGATGTCGCTCTCGTGCTGGGCGTCAGCAGCGTGGTGGGGTCCGTCGACCTCGACGGCGACGCGCACCGACTCCCACTGCAGGTCCGGCCAGACCTCGGCCCTGCCCTCACGGGGGATCGGCGTCGCGAAGTGGCTGGCAGCCGGCACGCCGGCGCGGAGCACGAGCAACCGCAGCCGCGTCTCGACCGGTGAGCACACCTCGTGCCTGACGAAGCTGAACAGCCGGGTCGCTCGGGCCCGCTGCTCCACCGGCAGTCGCTCCACAGCTGCGGCCATCGGAGTCTGGTCGCCCTGCAGCCGCCGCAGCACCGCGTCGCCGAGGGCGATCCCGCTCTCGTCGTCCAGGGCGGCGCACCGCACCGCCCACAGGTCCTCGATGCCGGGGACCCGCACCCCTCCCACCCGCCACAGCGGGGTCTCGGGGTGCAAGCGGTGCGGGTGCACGACCAGGCCGTTCATCCGCGGCGCCGTGGTGGCCCGCGGGACCAGGAGGCTGACCCCGGAGTCCATGGCCGGCCGCGCCCCGAAGGGCGTGGGCAGGCGGTGCAGCTCGACCGCATCGTCCCCGACCACGGCGCAACCGCCGGGCGCGGCCAGCAGCGCGCACCGGGCTCGCAAGGCCACCGTCCAGTCGAGGGCGGCGCTGACCTTGACCCCGCGGAAAGGAGTGCGCAGGTCGGATGAGCGCAGACGCTTCTCGGTGACCCCGAGGCGTCGGGCCTCGGTCACGGTGAAGGGCCGGTTCCTCAGCTGGACCGGCAGCGGCGTCCTGATGTGGGGCACCGGGGAACCGTGGCCGAGGCGGCACTCCCGCCGCTGGGGCAGACGCCCCGGCTGTGGACAACTCCCTCTCCGACGACCAGGGCGAGGGCACGCGACAGGACCGTCAGTGCAGCTGACGCCCCTTCAAGACCTTCCATGGGGCGTCAACTGCATCGAAGGGGCGCCGCGTGCGGACACCCGGGCGGACAGGAAGGGTCAGGCGTCGCCGCCGAGGCGGTCCAGCTCCTCGGCGACGATCGACTCGTCGAGCTTGGTGAAGATCGGTGACGGAGCCGCCACCGGGGTGCCGGGCACCACGTCGCGGGGCTCCCACGCGGGCACCCCCGAGTAGTCGCCGGTGATGACCGGGTAGCCGGGACCGCCGTCGAGGTCGTCGACCTCGGCGATGACCGGCATCGGCTGGAACTCCCCCGACCCGCCGAGCGCGCGGTGCACCAGGGAGGAGGAGTGCGGCAGGAAAGGCGAGAGCAGCGTGTTGAGGTCGACCACGGCCTGCGCCGCCACGTGCAGCACGGTCTCCATGCGCGCCGGGTCGGTCTTCTTGAGCTGCCACGGCGCCTGCGCGGCCAGGTAGCGGTTGGCCTCACCCGCCAGGCGCATCGCCTCGGTGATGGCCGCCTTCTGCCGGTGCCCCTCGATGAGCGAGCCCACGCTGGCGAAGCCGCCGCGCACCGTCGCGAGCAGCGCCTCGTCGTCGTCGGTCAGGGTCCCGGCGGACGGGATCGAGCCCACGTTCCTGGCGATCATCGACGCGGTCCGGTTGACGAGGTTGCCCCACGTGGAGACCAGCTCGTCGTTGGTGCGCCGCAGGAACGCCTCCCACGTGAAGTCGGAGTCCTGGTTCTCCGGGCCGGCCACCGCGATGTAGTAGCGCAGCGCGTCGGGCTGGTAGCGGGCGAGGAAGTCGCGCACGTAGATGACCACGCCGCGCGAGGAGGAGAACTTGCCGCCCTCCATGGTGAGGAACTCCGAGGAGACCACCTCGGTGGGCAGCTCCAGGGCCCCGTACTCCCCGGGCTCGCCGCCGCGCGCGCCGCGGCCGTCGTACCCGAGCAGCTCCGCCGGCCAGATCTGGGAGTGGAAGGTGATGTTGTCCTTCCCCATGAAGTACGCCGACCGCGCCTCCGGAGTGGACCACCACGAGCGCCACGCCTCCGGGTCCCCGGAGCGGCGCGCCCACTCGACGGACGCCGAGAGGTAGCCGATGACGGCGTCGAACCAGACGTAGAGCCGCTTGTTCGGCTGGTCGCGCCAGCCGTCGAGCGGCACCGGGATGCCCCAGTCGATGTCGCGGGTCATGGCGCGCGGGCGCACGTCGTCGAGGAGGTTGAGGGAGAACTTCAGCACGTTGGGACGCCACGCGCCGGCCTCGTCGCGCCCGTGCAGCCACTCCCCCAGCGCCTCCGCGAGCGCTGGCAGGTCGAGGAAGAAGTGCTGGCTCTCCACGAACTGCGGCGTCTCGCCGTTGATCCGCGAGCGCGGGTCGATGAGGTCGACCGGGTCGAGCTGGTTGCCGCAGTTGTCGCACTGGTCGCCGCGGGCGGAGCCGTAGGAGCAGATGGGGCAGGTGCCCTCGATGTAGCGGTCGGGCAGGGTGCGGCCCGTCGACGGCGAGATCGCGCCCATGGTCGTCTGCTCGACCATGTACCCGTTGCGGTGCACGGTGGCGAACAGCTCCTGCGCCACGGCGTAGTGGTTGCGCGTGGTGGTGCGGGTGAACAGGTCGTAGGACAGGCCGAGGGCCACGAGGTCCTCGACGATGATCCGGTTGTTCTTGTCCACCAGCTCCTGCGGCGTGACGCCCTCCGCCTCGGCCTGCACGAGGATCGGCGTCCCGTGCTCGTCGGTGCCGGAGACCATGAGCACGTCGTGACCCGCCATCCGCATGTAGCGGCTGTAGACGTCGGAGGGCACGCCGAAACCGGCGACGTGGCCGATGTGGCGCGGGCCGTTGGCGTACGGCCAGGCGACGGCGGACAGGACGTGGGTCATGGCACGAGCGTAGTGAGGCCCCGACACGCCGATCTGCCCGAACGTCCCACGCGGGAGGCCCCCGGGGCGGCACGCTGGCCGGGCACCGGGTCTGCCGGTGCCCCTGCCGCCGGCCCGCCACCGGCTGCGGCGACCTGCGAGCCGTGGAGCACCGCCGATGACGAGCCCCGCCTCGCCGCAGGCCGCCGCCCGGCGCGCGCTCCCGGCCGCCGCGCTGGCAGCCGGTCTGCTGCTCCTGGCCGCGCCTGCGCAGGCGGCGGTGGCCGGCGAGACGACGACGACGGCGACGACGGACGCGTCCTCCGCCGCTGCGCCGACGTCCGACGCCTCCTCGGCCGGCTCGGCCTCCTCCACCTCGACCACCGCTCCCGCCACCGACCCGACGGGGGCCGGCAGCACCGGGGGGCCGAGCACTCCCGCGCCGTCCCCGTCCGGGGGCACGGCGACCCCGGGCACCCCGGGCACGCCCACGCCCTCGGACGGGACGGGCTCGGCGCCGACGAGCACGCCCACCGGCGGAGCCACGCCCCCGACGGCCACCCCCACCTCCAGCCCGACGGGCGTCCCCGCGTGCCCGCCGCCGTCGTCGTCCCCCTCGGCGACGGCGACGACGACGAGCGCACCGGCCGTGCCGAGCCCGTCCGAGACCACTGCGACCACCTCACCGACGACCACCCCGACCAGCACTCCGACCAGCACTCCGACCGCGACCGCGACGCCGACGTGCGGGACGCCAGCCCCTCCCAGCGCCTCGGCCAGCGCGCCGCCCTCCCCGGTGCCGACGGTGGCCAGCACCCCGCGCGGTCCGGTGGTCGTGACGACGCCCGTGGTGGTCCGCCGGCCGGTGTCGGTGCCCCTCAGCGGCGACCGCCGCTCCTCCACCGCCGGGCGCGGGGTCTCCGTGGCGGTGGCCGTGACCTCCCTCGCCCAGACCCCGGCCTGTGAGCAGGCGCCCGTCCCGGTGCCGACCGCGACCCTCCTGGTGGCGACCGATCCCGCGCTGACAGCGCCCCGGCCCGACGAGTCGCTCCTGCTGGGCGCCGCGCCCGTGCCCGCCGCGACGGGCACGGCTGCGGGCGCACCCGTGACGGAGGTCGCCGCCCAGCCGGTGAGCTGGCTCGAGGACGTCAGCACCTACGGCATGCCCCTGCTCGTGGGCGGTGCGCTGCTGGTGGCGCTCACCGGCTCCTCCGGGCTGCGCCGGCGCCTGGCGCGACGACGGCGCGAGGGCTGACCGGGCCCACCTCCCCGCGCCGGCGTGTCGCGTCCCCTTTCGGGGCGCTCCGTGGCACAGTCGGTCGGTTCGCCTGCGCTCGGCGCCGCTGGACCGGCAGCATGGCGCCGGCGCGCCCAGGGGGGACGCGCGGACGTCGAGAGGACCCGTTCATGCCGCGCCACCCCGAGGGCTCCGCCGTTCCGGTCGACGCCGCACCGGTCGCTCGCAAGGGCGCGCTGCGCGCAGCGGGTGTGCTGGGCCTCGTGGGCGCGAGCGTGGTGGCGGCACCGGTCACGGCGATGGCCTCGACCGACGCTCCCGAGGCGAGCGCCGCGCACGCCTCCCCCGACGCCACCCAGCCGACGGACGGCGCGACCGCCGACGGAGCGACGACATCGACGGCGTCGGCGTCGCCGTCGGCCGGGTCCGAGCCGTCGGCCGACAGGGGGCCGGCCGGGTCGCGGGGGGCTCACCGCGCCGACGACGACGCGGCGCACGAGCAGCACGACGAGCACACCGCGGACGCCGACGAGCAGCCCAGCGAGCAGCCCAGCGAGCAGCGCTGCGACCAGGACCAGTCGGCGGGCGACCACGGCGACCACGGCGACCAGGGCGACGGCCACGGCGGTGGGCAGGCCGAGACCCCGGCGGCCCCCGCCGAGGTGTGGCACCCGGACCAGGAGCCGGTCCAGGCCGACCAGGACCCCGTTCCTGATCAGCAGGACCACCAGGACTCGGGTGAGCAGGAGGACCACCAGGGCGCTGGCGAGCAGGAGGACCACCAGGGCGCTGGCGAGCAGCCCGCGTCCTGGCAGCCTGTGGAGCAGTCGTCCGCGCCGGCCGATCCCCCGGCCCTCGCTGAGGCAGTGGTCGCCGCGGTCGCCGAAGCGGCCCCGGCGGCGCAGCAGGCGCCCGCGGTGGTGGCGGCACCCGCCGTCGTCGTCCAGCAGGTCTCCGCGGCCGCGCCCGTCGTCGAGCAGCGGGCCAGCGGGCGCCGCGCGGCCAGCGCAGAGCCGGACAGCCCCTCGCGGTCCGCGCGGACCGCTCCCGCCCAGCACCGCGCGCAGGGACCGGTGGCGCCCGTGGCCGGGCTGCTCACGGCCGCTGCGGACAGCGGCACGGACGCGCTCTCCGCGGGCAGCGGCACCTACGTGCAGGGAGCTCCGGTGACCGGCGCCGGCACCGGCGACGGCGCCGCGGACGGCGGGATCGGCACCCGTCTCGGCCCGGTGGCCGCGGCCAGCGGGCCGACGGCGCTGGGCGCCGTCCCCACCGGCGGTGAGGAGCAGGGCGGGAGCCAGAGCTGGCTGCTGCCGATGGGCATCGGCCTCGGCCTGGTGGCCGCGCTCGGCGGTGCGGAGGGCGTCATGCGCAAGCGCCGGAACCGGGCCTGACGTCCTGCGGGGTCGGCCCCCGGACTTCACGATCCGGGAGAGATCGGGCATTCTGACCCCGCCCCACCCCCCTGTGGTGCCCCCCGGTGCGGGTCAGCGCCGACGGACCCCGCTTGGAGCCCGCGCGTGCGCCCCTTCCCTGGAGACCACCGGTGAGCGCCGCGGCGCGCGGAGCGCGCGCCCTCGGGGTCATCGGCCTGTCCGGGCTCGGCCTGCTCGCGGTGCCGGCCGTGGCCCACGCCGACGAGACGCCGTCAGCGGTGGCCTCCCCGAGCGCCACCGCCGAGTCCTCGAGCTCGACGACGACGACCGCCTCTGAGCGCCCGAGCAGCGCCGACGCGCCGAGCGGCAGCGCCGCCAGCGCCTCTCCTCCGGACGACGCGTCCAGCAGCCTCGGGCCCTCGAGCAGCGCTGGAGCCCCGAGCACCAGCGGCAGCAGCCCGTCCAGCTCGCCGTCCGAGGAGCCGTCGTCGCCCTCATCAGCACCGGCACCGACCCCGACGGCCAGCGGGACCACCAGCCAGGGCGCCGCAGGCCCCAGCACCACCCCGAGCCCGTCTCCCTCCGCCGGGACGACGTCGCCCACCAGCACCACCTCGGCCTCGCCGACGGGCGGCTCGTCGTCGCCCTCACCGTCGACGAGCGGCTCCCCCAGCAGCCCGGCGCCGTCCAGCAGCCCGGTCCCGTCGGGCTCGAGCACGCCCCAGCAGACGCCGGGCACCGGTGCCGTCTTCAGTCCCCGGTCCTCGGCGCCCTCATCCGCACCGTCGAGCAGCGGGGAGGCGACCCCGACGCCGCAGGGCACCTCCGCGCCGTCGGCGTGGTCGCAGCCGCGGTGGACCACCACCCTGGACGGCGCGTGGGGAGGCGGCAGCGCTGCGAGCTCGACGGCTCCCGGTGGTGCCGCAGTGCTCGGGCCGCCGTCCTCGTCGCCGACGGCCGCTGGGTCCGCCACGGGGTCCACCTCCGGGTCCGCCACGGGCACGCCTGCGGCCTCGGGTCGTCACGTCAACACCTCGGCGCTCGTCGACGCGCTCCGCGAGGGCACCGAGCTGCAGCAGGGGGCGGCCCGGCACCGCGCCACCGGTCCCGTCGACACCGTGCAGCTGCTGTCCGCCGTGGTCGACGGCAGCGGCCGGACCTCGGGCGGCGGCCAGGTCGGGACGTCCCTCGGCGCGCTGTCGGCACCTGCGGACGCGGGAGCTGCCCTCCTGTCCACCGAGGCCTCTGCCCGGCGGACCACCCCGGGCACCACGGGGTCCGCGGACACCGTGCTCCTGCTCACCACCGTCGGGGCCGCGCTCGCCCTCGCCGGGACGGCGCTGGAGACCGCGCGCCGCCAGCGGGTCCGTGCCGCGGTGGCCCGGGGCCGCGGCCGACGTGCGCGGCGCTGACCGCACTCCCGATCACACTGCGTAGACCTGCTGTCACCAGCGGGTCCTCGGGTGCGGCGTCGAGGGTCACAGCGCCGTCACGGCGCGCCGACCGGACTTCCCCGCCGCGTCGCTGCGGCGCACGATGGGGGTGCTGCGCGGTCCGTTCGGCCTGCTCAGCGCGAGGAGAGGGGACTGGCCGTGGAGGGCCTGCAGCTGACCGGACCGGACGCCCGCTCGTCGGTGGGGCGCGTGCTCTCACTGGGGGTCGGGGCGCTCGTCGCAGGCGCCGTGCTGCTCGCACCCGGCACGGCCGTCGCCGCCACGGCCGACGCCACCGGCTCCGCGGGCGCGACGGCGGACGCGGCCGGGTCGTCGTCCACCAGTGCTGGAACGGGCGCCGGAGCCGGCGGCACCAGCACCGGAGAGGGCGCCGAGACCGGAACGGGCACGGGCACGGGCACGGGCACGACGGCACCGCCCAGCACCACGCCTCCGACCACCGCCCCGCCGGTCACCGCCCCTCCGACCACGGCACCCCCCACCACGGCACCCCCCACCACCGCCCCGCCGGCCACCGCCCCGCCCACCACGGCACCCCCGACGACGGCACCGCCCACCACGGCTCCGCCGAGCAGCGCTGCGCCGCTCCCGGTGTCCACGACGCCGCCCACGGTGCCCACCCGGACCGCGACGACCCCGCGCGCGGTGACCGCTCCCCGCGCAGCGACCACCCCTCGCGCGGCGGCGTCGCCGTCGCTGGCCACGCTGCTCCCCAGTGCGAGCCAGTCCTCGCAGACGGTGGTCCCGCTGTCCGACTCGGTGACCGTCGGGCAGCTCGGCGGCAGCGGTCAGCTCGCGCAGGCAGCGCCGGCGCTGCCGGAGGGGGTGCAGGCGGTGGCCGACGGCACGACCACCCTCGGCGCGGTGGACGCGCAGTCGGCCGAGACGTCCGTCCAGGACGTCGCCGGGATCCTCGCCCCGCTGCTCGTCGGCGGTGCCCTGCTGGCAGGGGTGCTCGGTCTGTCGGCGCAGGAGCGCAAGAGGCGCCGCGCTCGCTGACGCTCAGGGCGAGCGGGTCGCGGGCGTGCTCGCCCGGCGCGTGAGCCGGGGCCGCACCAGCTCGACGCGCGGGCGCTGGTCGTCGTCGTCCCCCTCGAGGAGGCCGAAGACGGCCTCCACGGCGCGCCGGGACACCTCCAGCGGCTCCTGCGAGACGCTGGTGAGCGGCGGCGACAGCGCCGCAGCCACCTGGTCGGTGCACAGCGCCACCACCGCGAGGTGGACGCCCGGCACCAGCCCGCGGTCGGCGAGGGCCGCCAGCACGCCGGGCAGCGACTCGGGGTGCGGCAGGACGAGCCCGGGCAGCACGCCGTCCTCCTCCTCCTCGGACAGCACCACGTCGAGGGCGGCGTCGACCGCGGCGCGGTCCAGGTCCACCGGGGGCAGCACCTGCAGCGGCAGCTCGCGGCGCGCGGCCTCGGCCACCGCGCCGCCCTCGAAGCGCGCGACGTAGCCCAGGCCCCGCTCGACGATGTCGTGGGGGTGCCCGAACAGCGCGGCCGAGCGGCAGCCGCAGGCGGCGAGCTCGGCCACGGCGAGCGCCCCGGCGGCGACGAAGTCGACGTCGACGCAGTGGGTCTGGCCGGGGTCTTCCGGGACTCCGATGAGGACCACGGGCACGCCCCGCTCGCGGGCGGCGAGCGCCCGGCGGTCGTGGGACTCGACCTCCATGAGCAGGAGCGCGTCGACGAGCCCCCGGTCGCAGAGGCGATGGACGCCGGCCACGCCGTCGTCGGCGGTGACGAGGAGGAGGTCGTGGTCGTGCTCGCGGACCGCGGCGGCCACGGTCTCCACGAACGGCAGCTTGCCCGCGTGGTCGGCGTCCGGGCCGAAGGGCACCAGCAGGCCCACCACGCGGGACCTGGGTCGACCGCTCACCCACGCACCTCCGTCGACGCGCGCCAAGGCCGGTCAACGTACCGCAGCACCCCTGACCTGCGACGATCAAGGGAGCTGCACCCGCGTCGGCGGGTGCAGCTCCCTCGGTCGCCGCGGTCGCGGCGGGGGGCGGGGTGTCAGCCGCCGAGGACGGAGCGCACCGACGTCCACGAGCGCAGCTGCTCGCGCACGTCCTCGCGCCGCTCGGCCTCCACGGCCTGCTCCCACGCGCGGGTGAGCACGTCGTCGAGCTGCACGCGGTGCCCGACGGCCGCCGCCTCGACAGCGGCCTCCACCATCGCCTGGCTGAGCACGTTCTCGTGCACCTCGCTCTGCGGCGTGGTGCCGGTGCGCAGCGCGTCCACGAACACTGCGAGCGCGCCGCCGATGCCGTCGTGCGGGAGGCGGGCGCCGGGCTCGGGCACGGCGGCGCCGGAGTCGGCGACGTCGACGGTCGGCTCGTGGTCCCCGTCCCAGAGGGCGGAGCCCTTCTCGCCCCCGGCGCGCCAGACGCCGTTCCACGACGTCTCGGCACCCGGAGCGCACCAGGAGCCGTTGAAGACGTAGCGGGCACCGCCGGTGAACTCGAACACCGCCGTGGCGGAGGCGTCGCCCGCGTACCAGCTCCACGAGGGGTTCCACTCCTCGCACGTCACCGAGACGGGCTCGGTGCCGAGGAGGAAGCGCGCCATGTCGAACTGGTGGATGGCCATGTCCACGAGCAGCGGGTGGTCCATGGCGTCGCGGAACCCGCCGAAGTGCGGGGCCTTGAAGAAGTCGGTCTGGAGCAGGCCGACGCCCCCGAGGCCGCGCAGCAGGTCGCGGTAGGCCCACAGCTGGGGGTTCCAGCGGCGGGACTGGCTGACCATGAAGAGCTTCTCGCTCACCTCGGCGGCCGCGACCAGCGACAGCGACTGGGCGAGCGTGGCCGCGCACGGCTTCTCGCCCAGCACCGGCAGCCCGGCGAACAGGGCGGCGGTGGTCACCGGGTGGTGCGCGCCGGGGACCGTGATGTCGAGGACGGCGGTGGCGCCCGTCTCGGAGGCCAGTGCCACGGCGTCCGTCCCCACGGCGACGTCCGCGTGGCCGCGCTCGGCCAGCTGGCGGCGGGCGGCGTCGAGGTCGAGGTCGACCAGGCCGACCAGCTCGACGTCAGCCGACTCCGCCACCATCGACAGCCACGCGCCGCCCATGGCGCCCGCGCCGACCTGCACGACCCTCAGGGCGTCCGAGCGCCCGGTGGACCCGTTCCCGATCACGACCCCACCCTCGCAGACGGGTCGAGGGCGCCGGTGTAGTCGAAGCCGCGGTAGAAGTCCTCGGTGTCGTGGCGCAGGAGCACGGGGTGCTCGCGGCGGGCGCGCAGGGTGACGGCCCACTCCACGGCGTTGGCGATGACCTTGCGCACGCCCGGGTGGAAGTACGTGGGGTAGTCCTGGTCACCGGGGCGGAAGTAGAAGATCTTCCCGTGGCCGCGCTTGTAGGTCATGCCGGACCTGAACACCTCCCCGCCGGTGAAGGTGGAGAGGAACACCAGCTCGTCGGGGGCGGGCACGTCGAAGAACTCGCCGTACATCTCGTCCTCGTCGATGACCATCGGGTGCGGGACGCCCTGCGCGATGGGGTGCGTCGGGTCGACCGTCCAGATCAGCTCCCGGTCGTGCTCGGAGCGCCACCGCAGCGTGCACGTCGTGCCCATGAGCTTGGTGAAGATCTTCGACCAGTGGCCCGAGTGCAGCACGATGAGGCCCATGCCGTCGAGCACGTGGCGGTGCACGCGCTCGACCACCTCGTCGCTGACCTGGTCGTGGGCGGCGTGGCCCCACCAGGTGAGCACGTCGGTCTCGCGCAGCACCTCCTCGGACAGGCCGTGGTCGGCGTCGGCGTCGAGGGTGGCGGTGCGGACCACGGCCCGCTCCCCCAGGTGCGCCTCGATGCCCTCGGCCACCGCGCCGTGCATGCCGGTCGGGTAGCGCTCGGCGACCTCCGGCTCCTGGCGCTCGTGGACGTTCTCGCCCCACACCGTGACGCGGATCGGCCGGCCGGTGGCGGCCACGCTGGAGTCGGCGCCGCGATCGGGCCCGGTCACCGCGAAGCGGCGGCCGCCCTCCTCGCCGTGGTCACCGGTCTTCATCTCTGACATGGGGGTGGCGCTCCCTGCACTGTTCGTGGGGCTGTTCGTGGGGCTGGTCACTTGACGGCTCCCCCGGTGACGCCGGCGGCGACGTACCGCTGGGCGACGAGGAGCAGGACGATCGCCGGCAGCGACGACAGCACGGCGGTGGCCATGATCGGCGACCAGTCGCTGACGTAGCTCCCGATGTACTGGTAGAGGCCCAGGGTCACCGGCCGGACGGTCTCGGTGGTGGTCAGGGTGAGGGCGAACAGGAAGTCGCCCCAGGCGAAGAGGAACGTGAACAGGCCGGCGGTGATGAGCGCGTTGCGGCTCATCGGCAGCACGACGGAGACGAAGGCGCGCAGCTGGCTGGCGCCGTCCACCCGGGCCGCCTCGATGACCGAGGTGGGGATCGAGTCCATGAACGCCTTCATGACGATGATCGCGAACGGCACGCCCGCCGTGGAGTCGGCGAGGATCAGGCCCGGGACCGAGTTGAGCAGGCCGATGTCGCTGAACACGCTGTAGAGGGCGTTCGCGACGACGATGCCGGGGATCATCTGGGTGATGAGGATGCCGAAGAGCACCCACGTCACCCAGCGGATCCTGAACTGGGCGAGCGCGTAGGCGGCCGGGGCCGCGATGAGCAGGGACAGGACCACCGCCCCGAGGCTGACCGTCAGGGAGGTCGCGAGGTTGCGCCCCTGGTCGGCGATGGCGCGCTGGTAGCCGGCCAGCGTGGGTGACTCCGGGAACCACGGGGTCGCCACCGCACCGCCGCCGGTCTGCAGCGAGACGTTGACCATCCAGTAGAGCGGGAAGAGCATCACCGCGATGATCAGGACGCCGATGGCGCTGTACAGCCAGCGCCGGCTCGACGGGGCGCCACGGCTGCCGGGGCGGGGGGCTCCGTCGGCCGGGTCGACGTCGCCCGAGGCGCGGGTGGGGACGGGCACGGCGCTCACTCGTCGACCGCCTTCCGGTTGAGTCGCAGGTAGATGACCGCGAACAGCAGGGAGAGGACCACGAGGACGTTGCCCAGGGCCGCGCCCTCGCCGAACTTGAACTGCACGAACGAGGTCTGGTAGCTCAGCGTGGCGATCGTCTGGGTCGAGTTGGCAGGGCCCCCGCTGGTCAGCCCCAGGATGATGTCCAGCACCTTGAGCGTGTAGACCACGCCCAGCACGAGCACCACGGTGACGACCGGGCGCAGCAGCGGCCAGGTGATGTGGCGGAAGGCGCGCCAGCCGGTGGCGCCGTCCAGGGCGCCGGCCTCGTACAGCTCCTCGGGGATCTCCTGCAGGCCGCCGTAGAGGATGGTGGCGTTGAAGGGGATGCCAAGCCAGATGTTGACGCCGATGACCGTCACCAGCGCCAGCGACGTGCTGGTCAGCCACTGCGGGTGGGCGTCGACGAAGGGCAGCGCGGACAGCAGCCGGTTGAGGGCGCCGTAGTCGGTGTCGAGGATCCAGCGCCACACCGCCGCCGAGGCGATGAGCGGGACCAGCCACGGCAGCAGCAGCAGCGCTCGCAGGAACCCCGACAGCGGGAACGCGCGGCGGAAGAAGACGGCGATCGCCAGGCCCAGGACGAACTGGCCCAGGATCGAGCCGCCGGTGAACAGGACCGTGTTGAGCAGCGCCTTGTCGAACAGGGAGCTGGACAGCACGGCCTCGTAGTTGGCCAGGCCCACCCAGGGCGCCTCGCCGGTGAAGAACGTCTTCGTCGTGTAGTCCTGGAACCCCATGACGACGTTCTTGACGACCGGGTAGCCGAAGAACAGCACGAGGTAGACCAGGGCCGGCACGAGGAAGGCGATCTCGGCGGCGCGCGCCCGCAGGCGCGCGCCAGACCGCCGGGTGCCCCGGGACGACGACGCCTGCGCGCCGCCGCCCCGGGCCGGCGAGCCGCTCGCGGGGGCGAGCGTGCTCGAGGTGCTCATAACGCCCCCGTCAGCCGTTCTGGGCGGCCGCGAGCGCCGCTGACGGCGCCTGGCCGTTCACCACCGCGTTCTGCACGGCCGTGTAGATCTTGGTGGCGGCGTCGGGCCACTTGTCGCCCAGCTCACCGGTGCGGGCCCGCAGGTCCGGCACCAGCTTGGCGAACCCGGCGATCGGGGAGTCCGAGCTCGCGTACTGCTCGGCCAGGGCCGTCTTGGTGGGCACCGTGTTGTTCTTGTCGGCGATCAGCTTCTGGTTGGCGTCCGAGTTGATGCACTTGACGATCTCGGCGGCCTTCGCCTGCTTGTCCTTGTTCCCGGTCTCGGGCACGGTCCAGGTCTCCCCGCCCAGCGGGGAGACCGTCTTGCCCCCGGCGGTGGGCGGCGGGATCGGCGCCACGGCGTAGTCGACGCCGCTGGTGGCCAGGCTCGGGAACTGCCACGGGCCGTTGACCATCATCGCGGCGTTGCCCGCGGCGAACTGGTCCTTGACGTCGGCCTGGGTCCAGTTGACCGCCGACTTCGAGATGGAGCCGTCCTTGAACATGTCCACCCACAGCTGCAGCGCCTGCGCGGCCTGCGGGGTGTTGATGTCCTTCTCGTCACCGCCGGCGGACCAGAAGAACGGCAGGAACTGCCAGGTGCCCTCGTAGGTGTTGATCGCCGACAGCGCCAGGCCGTACTTGCCGTCCTTGGTGAGCGCCTTGGCGTCGGCCTGCAGCTCGTCCCAGGTCTGGGGCGGGTTGGCGATGCCGGCGTCGGCGAACATCTTCTTGTTGTAGAAGAGCGCGATCGAGTTGGTGGTCGGCTGCAGCCCGTAGAGCTTGCCCTCGTAGGTGCTCGCCTTGACGATGCCGTCGGCGTAGCCGTCGGAGGAGACGCCGAACTGGGACAGGTCGGCCAGCGCGCCGGAGGAGGCGATCTGCTGCAGGTCGGGGTTGTCGAGCATGAGGACGTCGGGCAGCGTCTTGCTCTGCGCCTGCTGCAGCACCTTGGGGATGAGGTCCTTGCCCGCGATGTGGACCGGGGTGACCGTCACGCCGGCGGCGTCCGCGCAGCTCTTGTAGATGCCCTCCCAGACCGTCTTGCCCGGGTCGTCGGTGTAGTAGTCCTGCAGGGTCAGGGAGGTGGCACCCCCCGAACCGCTGCCGGAGCTGCCGCTGTTGGAGGCGCTGCCACCGCAGGCCGCGAGGGTGAGGGGCAGCAGCACCGCTGCCCCCGCCGCCAGCGCGGTGGTGAGAACTCGCCGTCGAGCCATGGTGGTCATCCGTTCCTCCCCGCGACGTCGCGGGGTTCTCCTGGGGCTGGGACACCAGCCGGTTCTTCTGACAGAGGGTGAGTCTGGGGAACTCGGTGTTGTCGATGCGTATCGATGACGGACCGGTTTGAGCGGGGCCTCCTCCCCGCAGGGTTCAGGCCGAGGACGTGGCGGCCGCGAGGGCCGGGGGCTGGGGCGGCGCCGGGGGCCGCAGCCGGGCCGGCGTGCTGGCCCGGCGCGTCAGCCGGGGCTGCACCAGGTCGACGCGGCACTCCGCGGCAGCCGGGTCCGCGGGGTCGGGGTCGAGGAGGCGGAACAGCGTCTCCACCGCGCGCCGCGACACGTCGCGCGGCTCCAGGGAGACGTTGGTCAGCGGGGTGGTGAACTCCTCCGCCGCGGCGTCGGTGCTCATGGCGACCACGGCCAGGTGCTCCCCCGGCACGAGGCCGCGGTCGGCCAGGGCCCGGAGCACGCCGGTGACGCCCTCGGTGTGCGGGAGCACGAGGCCGGGCAGCTCGCCGTCCTCCCCCTCCACCGACAGCACCTCGTCCAGCGCGGCGTCCACCGAGGCGCGGTCCAGCTCGACCGGGGAGACCTCCACCAGGGGCAGGCCCTGGCGGGCGGCCTCGGCACGGACGCCCTCGAGGAAGCGGGTCACGTAGTTGATGCCGCGGTCGACCTCCGCGGAGGAGTAGCCGAGCACCGCCGCGCTGCGGCAGCCGACCTCGGCCAGCTCGGCCACGGCCAGCGCGCCGGCGGTGTGGAAGTCGACGTCGACGCAGGGCAGGCCGGCTCGGTCGTCGGGGACGCCGATGAGCACCACGGGGACGTCGAGGCCGGCGGCCACGGGGATGCGCTCGTCGCGCGCCTCGACCTCCATGACCACGAGCGCGTCCACGATGCGCCGGCCCGCCACCCGCACCAGGCCGTCCGCACCCTCGTCGTTGGTGACGAGGAGCAGGTCGTGGTCGTGCTCGCGGACGGACTTGGCGATGGTCTCGATGAAGGGCAGCAGGCCGGAGTGGTCCGACGTCACGCCGAACGGGGCGACCAGCCCGATGACCTGGGTGCGCTGGCTGGCCAGGGCGCGGGCGCCGGCGTTGGGCTGGAACGTCAGCTCAGCGATGGCGCCCTCGACGCGCTTGCGGGTCTCCGGGGAGATGGGGCGCTTGCCGGACAGGACGTAGGAGACGGTGCTCTGGGAGACGCCAGCGAGCTTCGCCACGTCACGGCTGGTGGGCATCGGAGCACCTCCCTCGCTGCTCGGGTCCGCGTCGTCGTCGATACGGATCGATGGCGAGGAAGTTAGGCGCACGCAGCCGGTCCTGGCAAGTGCTCGTGATGCACTCGTGACCTTCGGGCGAGGAGCACCGGGTCGTGAGCGGGTCCGTCCGCGCGGCCCCAGCGGTCCCTGACCAGCACCGTGCGTGATCATCACACCGCGAAGCCGTCCCGCCGCCCCCCGGACGGCGGACAGCCGCTCCCCCGAGGAGGCGGACCGCGCCCTGGCTCGCCAGGGTCTCCTCCTGGTGCGGCGGTGATCACGACGAGCGGAGGGCCGGAGTGCGCGAGGACGTGGAGCGCACCGCGCCGCTGGGACCGGCGGTGCCCAGGGGGGCGCGGCGACGGGCCGCCAGGGCGCTGCCCCTCGGGCTCGCGGTCGCCGGGCTGCTCGTGCTGGGCCCGCTGAGCAGCGGGGCGGCGAGCGCCGCACCGGCGGACGACGCGTCTCCGAGCCCCACGGGCTCGACGAGCACCCCGACCGAGGGTTCCGCGAGCGCCCCCACGAACGAGCCGAGCGGCAGCCCGAGCCCGGCGCCCACCGACACGCCGACGGACAGCCCCACCGGCAGCCCCACCGGCAGCCCGACGGACAGCCCCACGGGGTCGCCGTCCCCAGGGCAGACCGGGAGCCCCACGACGAGCCCATCGACCAGCCCGTCCACGAGCCCCACGACGAGCCCGTCGACCAGCACCCCGACCACGGGCACGAGCCCGACAGGCGGGGGCGCCGGCAGCGCGACCACCAGCCCCCGACCCCCTCGACCCCGGCTCCCGCGCCGGTGCGCACCGCGGCACCCGCGACCCGGGAGACGGCCGCGCCAGCCCCCGTGACCAGCAGCGCTGCGGCGCCGACCGCCACCCCACCGGCGCGGGTCGGGTCCGCCACCACCCCGACGGCGACGACGAGGACGGCGGCGGCGGCGGCGGTGATCATCCCGACGGCCACCTCCGGCGCCCGGGGCATCCCTCGCCCCACGGGCACGAGCACGAGCACGAGCACCGGCACGAGCACCGCGGCGACCGCACCGTCGTCGTCCCCGTCGCCGACTGGGACGGCCGCGACCCCGCCGAGCGCCAGCTCACCGGGCAGCAGCAGTGACGCCGTCGTCGTGCGGTCGCCGCTCACGAGCGCTCCCACGGGCGTGCCCCTCGCGGCGCTGGTGGCGGTCGTCGCGGGCCTGGCGGTGCTGCTCGCGGCGTCGGGTGCCGCGCGGCGCCAGCACCGCCGGCGCGCCGGTCACGGCCGGCGCGCCGCCCGCTGACGCGCGCCCCCCGGGGGGCGGTGGGTTCACCAGCCCCAGGTGCCGGGACCGCCCTTGAAGGGACCGACGACGTCGTCGGTGATCCAGCCGGCGTAGAAGCCGCCCTCCTGCGGACGGGCCACCTCGCCGTCGACGGAGCACACCAGGCGGCCCGGGCGCAGCGAGAGCATCCCGGCGATGGCCTCGAACCCGCGCGACGGGGTCTCGTAGCTCCAGGCGGCCGCCTCGAGCACCTCACCGCGGGGCGTCAGGACGTCCCAGTACGTGGCGCGGCCCTTGAACTCGCACGTGGTCTGCGTGGCGGCGCTGGGGCGCAGGCGGGCGGCGTCGACACCGGCGCGCGGCAGGTACCACGTGGGCGGGTGGCTGGTCTCCAGCACGCGCACCGCGCCGGTGGTCTCGGCGAGGACTCCCCCGCCGTCGTCGTCCGAGAACGCCACCACCACCCGCTTCGGCGACGGCGAGACGGCCGGCGGGCGCGGGTAGTCCCAGACGGACTCCTGGCCGGGTCCGGCGGGATCGGCGACGGGGTGCCTGCTCACCCCTGCATGGTGCGACGGCGGCCCGTGGGCCGCGAGCAGACGACGCTGTCTGCGCGCGGACCGCGGGCCGCCGTCGGGACCGGGCGAGGGGTGCTGAGCGGGTCAGACGCCGGCGAGCACGGCGCGCAGGGCGCGCACCGGGCGGGGAGCCTCGTAGGTCTCGGGGCGGTCGGCGAGGACCTCGTCGAGCACCTCCACGAGGGCGGGGCGCGCGGGGGCGGCGGCTGACGTCCTCGACTCCCAGACGCCCACCGCCACCACTCCGACGACACCGACGACGACGAGGGCGAGCAGCGCGACGGCGAGGAGGATCACGCAGGAATGTTCGGCGTGCGCGCGGGGACTGCGGAACGGGCTGCGGCGTGTCGCGAGCGTGTCGTGTCCACACCGTGACCCGTCGTGTCCTGGCTGTTATCTCCGCAGGTCACAGCACGGTTGGTGGATCTCCGCAACCGCTGTTGCGCCGGCTGCTGGGCCACCTGGTGGGCGTGGCTGCGGGCACCCACCGCGGGCGGCGGCGCGGACGTTCCCCCGTCGGGCGGGCGCCCGTTCGGCGCCGACCCCGTGTCCGAGCGCCCGCCCGCCCGCCATCATGGTCGCCATGACTGCGGCCTTCCCCGACCTCGGCGACGCCACCCCCGCCGCCGACGCCGGCGCGCCGGCCCGTCTGCGCGTGGGCGTGGTGGGCCTGGGCTACCTCGGCGCCGTGCACGCCGCGTGCATGGCCGAGCTGGGCCACGACGTCGTCGGGTACGACATCGACCAGGCCAAGCTCGACGCCCTCGCCGCCGGCCGCGCGCCGTTCTTCGAGCCGGGCCTGCCCGAGCTGCTGACCCGGGTCAGCGCCGGCGAGGCCGACGGCGCCATCGCCTTCACCACCGAGGTCTCCGACCTCAAGGCCTGCGAAGTCGTCTTCGTCTGCGTGGGCACCCCCCAGCGCAAGGGCGAGCTGGCCGCGGACACCACCTACGTACAGCGCGCCTTCGCCTCCCTCGCCGACGTCGTCGAGGGCCCGGCGCTGCTGGTGGGCAAGTCCACCGTGCCGGTGGGCACCGCCGCCCGGCTCGCCGACGACCTCGCCGAGAGCGCCCCGCACCTGGAGCTGGCCTGGAACCCCGAGTTCCTGCGCGAGGGGCACGCCGTCACCGACACCCTGTCCCCCGACCGCTTCGTGCTGGGGGTGACCAGCGAGCGCGCCGAGGCGCTGCTCCGCCGCGTCTACGCCCGACCGATCGCCGCCGGGACGCCGGTGCTCGTCGCGGACTACCCCACCGCCGAGCTGGTCAAGACCGCCGCCAACGCCTTCCTCGCCACCAAGATCTCCTTCATCAACGCCATGGCCGAGGTCTGCGAGGCGGCCGGTGGTGACGTGAAGGTGCTGGCCGACGCCATCGGCCACGACGACCGGATCGGGCGCAAGTTCCTCTCCGCCGGCGTGGGCTTCGGCGGCGGCTGCCTGCCCAAGGACATCCGCGCCTTCATGGCCCGCGCCGGGGAGCTGGGCGCGGACCAGGCGCTGACGTTCCTGCGGGAGGTCGACGCGATCAACATGCGGCGGCGCTCCAAGGTCGTCGACCTGGCCCGCGAGGCCTGCGGCGGCTCCTTCATCGGCCGCAAGATCGCCGTCCTCGGCGCGGCGTTCAAGCCCCACAGCGACGACGTGCGCGACTCCCCCGCCATCTCCATCGCCGCCATGGCCCGCCTTCAGGGCGCTGACGTGGTGGTCACCGACCCCGAGGCCGTGGCCAACGCCCAGCGCCTGTGGGGGGACCTCACGTACAGCGAGGACGCCGACGAGGCGCTGCGCGGTGCCGACGTGGTCCTGCTGCTCACCGAGTGGCCGCAGTACGTGCAGCTGGACCCGGCGCACGTGGCGTCCCTGACGCGGGGGCGCCAGGTCATCGACGGTCGCAACGTGCTCGACCCCGCCGCGTGGCGCGCCGCCGGGTTCACCTACCGCGCGCTGGGCCGCCCGGGCGCCTGAGAGCGGGGGACGACGACGACGGGGGCGGCCGGGCCGGTGCGGGCGTGAGCGGGACGGGACCGCCCGCCTCCTCCGGCGGGTGGGGGACGCCGCTGCTGGACGCCGACCCCCGCAGGCTGGGGCCCTACCGGCTGACGCGCCGCCTGGGCAGCGGCGGCATGGCCACCGTCTACCTGGGCGAGGACGACGACGGTCGCGCGGCGGCGGTCAAGGTGGTGCGGGCCGACCTCTCGGCGGACCCGGACTTCGCGGCCCGGCTGGTGCGCGAGGTCCGCGTGCTCTCGGGGATCGCGTCCGCGTCCGTGGCGCGCGTGCTGGGTGCGGACCCGTCAGGTGACCCGGCGTGGCTGGCCGTGGAGTTCGTGCCGGGCCCCTCCCTCGCCGCGGCGGTGCGGGACACCGGCCCGCTGGAGCTCGCCGACTGGTCCGTGCTGGCCGTCCGGCTGCTCCGCGCCGTGGCTGCCCTGCACGCAGCGGGCGTGGTGCACCGCGACCTCACGCCCGGCAACGTGGTCCTCGGACCGGACGGCCCCACGATCATCGACTTCGGCATCGCCCTGGCGGACACCTCCACGCGGGTCACGAGCACCGGGCGGTCGATCGGCACCCCGGGCTGGATGGCCCCGGAGCAGCTGCAGGGCCACCGGGTGGGCAGCGCCGCCGACGTGTACAGCGCCGGCTGCCTGCTGGCGCACGCCGCCACCGGGCGCCCGCCCCACGGGACCGGCACCCGCCAGGAGGTCACCCACCGGGTGCTGCAGTCCCCCGTGGACGTGGCGGGGCTCCCCGCGCTGGTGCAGCGCTTCGTGGGCGAGCTCACGGCCAAGGACCCCGCCGAGCGTCCGACCGCCGAGCGGGCGGCCCAGCGCTGGCTGGAGGTCTCCGAGCTGCTCACCACCGCGACGACCACGTCGGCCACCCTCCTGTGGCCCGCGGGGGCGGCCACGGCGGTCGAGCCGCGCCCAGCCGCCGCTGCTGCCGGTGGCGGTGGCGAGGAGCCCCGTCCGCGGCAGCGGTGGACCCGCGCCGCGCTGGTGGCGGCCCCCACCGCCCTGGTGGCGCTGGGGGCCGGGCTGCTGGTCGGGCACCAGCTGCCGGGGAGCGGTGCGCAGGTGCCGACGGGCGGCGCCACCTCGGCGCCCGCCTCCAGCGCGGGGCCCAGCGGTGGGCCCAGCGCGAGCCCGGGCGGGAGCCAGACCCCGGGCGGCGTCGTCACGCAGCTGCCGGCGCTGCCCTCTGACGACCCCACCTCCCAGGAGGCGCTCCAGGCCCGCCAGGAGGCCGCGCGGCGGGCAGACCACCCCTTCCCCGGCGGGGTGCTGCGGGTGCGGGACGTCTTCCCGGCGGAGAACGGCCCGGCCCGGCTGCAGGCGGACGTCACCGCGGACTTCGGCCGCACCTTCGACGGCGGCTACCGCCTCGACGTGGTGCTCCCCGGGATGGGGGGCACGTCCACGAGGTTCAGCACCTGCCTGGACGTGGAGGGCGGCCAGACCACCGGTGAGGAGCTCACCGCCGTCACCGACACCGCCGGTGACCGCTGGACGTCGGTGCGGGTCCAGCTGGTGGCGGACCCGACGTGCCCGCCCGGGCGGTCCGGCGCCTGACCGGGTGGTCCGGCTCAGGCCCCGGGCAGCGCGGTGAGGTCCACCACGCGGCGCTCGTCCTGGGGCCCGTCCACCAGCGCCATCAGCGAGCACCACAGCGCCACGCCGAGCACGCCGACCAGCGCGTTGTTGAAGACGAAGGTGACGGGCACCGCGGCGAGCAGGGCGGCCGCCCCGCGCGCCTCGGGCGGGGTGCGGCGCTGCACGGCGAGGACCAGCGAGAACGTGCTGATGACGAGCACCGCCCCGAGCGGGCCGCCGTAGGTGCGCAGCACCTCCAGGTACCCGGAGTCGCTGTTGGCGAAGCGCTGGTCGGCCGCGGCGTCGCGCCGCACCGCCGTGCCCGTCGAGGCCAGGCCCGCCCCGGAGACCGAGGTGAGGCTGGGGAGCACCTGCGCGGACTGGAAGGCGATCCGGGCCTGGAAGCTCTCGTCCTGCGAGCCGGAGCTCACCGACTTGTCCACCCGCTCCACCACGGGCGCCAGCGTCGGCCCGGCGGTGGGCAGGAGGGCGATGACGACGACCACCACCACGGCCAGCCGCTCCACCCGGACCCAGCCGCGCAGGCACGCCAGCAGCACCCCGAGGAGGACCGCCACCCATGCGGCGCGCACGAGGGTGAGCCCCAGGCAGGACAGCCCCACCGCCAGCGCGAGCCAGCCGAGCACCCCCAGGCGCCGGCGCAGCGCGAGCCAGAGCACCGCGAGGCTGAGGAAGGCGGCCAGCGAGACGGGGTCGTTGACGGTGCTGAACACGCGGATGCCCAGCGGCTCGGGGTAGCCGAAGCTGCTGGCGACGTCGGCGACGTCCCGGAGCCACTGGCGGTCCCACTGCGGCGCCACGAGGAACTGCACCACGCCGTACCCCCCGACGAGCAGGCAGCCCCACACGGCGAAGCGGTCCACCAGCACCACCCGCCGCGCGCGCGGCAGGAGCACCAGGGCGCTCACGCCCAGCGCCAGCGGTGCGGCGGCCTGCAGGAAGGCCAGCGCGACGGCGGGCACCGGGCGCCCGACGAGCACGCCGACCCCGGCGCCGTACGCCAGCAGCACCGAGAGCAGCACCGCCAGCCAGCGGACCCGGGGAGGCACCGGCAGCTGCGGCCAGGCGCGGCGCGCGGCGACCGCGGCCGGCACGAGGCACAGCACGGAGACCGCCAGCGGGGCCACCAGCACGAGGCTGTCGGGGTGGAACCCGCTGACCATGTCCACGACGCGGCGGACCCCGGGGGCCAGCAGCCACGTCCACAGGGCCAGCTCCACCACCCGCTCGGGGGCGGTGCGCCGCCAGCTCAGCGAGAGCGCGGCCGAGCCCCCGGTGTAGACGAGGGGGGCGAGCGCCCCGAAGGGCGGGTAGACCAGGCACAGCACCGCCGTGAGGAGGGCCAGCGCGAGGGCGGCGAGCATCCCCCCGGCGGGCAGCAGCAGCGGCCGCTCCGCAGCGGCCGCTGCCGGGGGCGCCTCCACCGCGGTCCCCGCGGCGTCAGCGCGCAGGGCGGGGCTCCCGTCGGCGCTCGAGCACCCGCAGCACGACGAGCAGGGCGACCGTGCCGCCCAGCAGGCCGCCGATGAGGCCCGTCTGCAGCGGCGACAGACCGGTGCTCTCGAGGTCCGGGGCGGAGTCGACGAGGGCCACGTTGACCGGCAGGCTCGCCAGCGACGCCTGGAGGCGCTGCTCCTGCTGGGCGGCGGTGCGCTGCTGCTCGGCGAAGGAGTCACGCTGGCTGCTCTGTCGCTGCAGGGCGTCGCTGCGCTCGTCCGCGGGCAGCGCCGCCAGGGCGGCGTCGAGGGCGGCCAGCGCCTCCGTCGCGGCCTGGGCGCTGCCCTGCGCGCCGGCGAGGGCGCCCTGCAGCTGGCCGCGCTGCTTGTCGGCGACCATGGCGAAGTAGCCGTCGACGTAGGCGGTGACGGCGCGGGAGGCCTGCTCCTGCGTGGGCTGCACGGTGGAGACCGTGATGACGTCGCTGTTCTGGGCGCTCGCCACCGAGGCCCGGCCCAGGTCGAGACCGGTGGCACGGCTGGCGGCCTGGGCGACGGCGGCGCTGCCGAGCATCGTCTGCTGGGTGGCCACCTCGCGGTCGGTCACCTCGAAGACCTGCAGGTCTCCGGTGAGGCTGACGTTCGAGTCGACCAGCACGTCGAGGCTGGCGCTGACCTGCCGGGGGTTGAGCACCCCGTAGACGACGCCGACGCCGAGCCCCAGCACCGCGCCCGCTGCCACGGCGGCGACGGCCCGGCGCACCAGCGGGGTGGCCAGGCGTCGCAGGGCGCTCTGCGACCGCTGGAGCGGGGTGGGGGGGCTGGCGTGCTCGTGCAGGGTCGGTCCCTCGTGGTCGGTGGACGGCTGGGCGGCGGGAGACGCAGCGGGGACCGCGGCGGGGGTCGCGGCCCGGACCGGCGCGCGGTCGTGGGTGGTGCTCACGGGAGGACCTCCTGGGAGCGGGCGGCTCGGCCGCCACGCCCGGTGCGGTGGGGCTCGGCGGGGCGCGGAGACCTCAGGTCGACGGTGATCGGCGCGGTGGCGCCGCTGCGCCCATCGTCCGGCAGCGAGGCCAGGACCTGGCGGACGGCGGCGACGAACGCGTCCGTGCCGTGCCGGCGGCCGCGGGCGGCGATGGCGTTCCGGTCCCACCCGTGCGCGGCGGCCCGGTCCAGGGCGCGGCGCAGGTGCTCGGGGCGCTGCTCGGTGAAGAAGGTGCCCGTCTCCCCCTCGGCCACCGTCTCGGCGGCGCCCCCGGCGGCCAGGGCCACGCTCGGGGTCCCGCAGGCCATGCTCTCCACCGGGACCAGCCCGAAGTCGTCCTCGCTGGGGAAGATGACCGCCTGGGCGCCGCGGTAGAGGGCGGCCAGCTCGTGGTCGCGCTGCCAGCCCCGGAACTCCACGTTGGCCGGGGCGGAGGCCTCCAGGCGCGCCCGGTCACGGCCCTCGCCGGCCACGACCAGGCGGTGCGGAGACCCGCGGAAGGCCTCGATGGTCATCTCGAGCCGCTTGTAGGGCTCGACGATGCGACCGACCCACAGGTAGTACGGGTGCTCGGTGTCGACTCCCGTGCCGGGGTGGAAGACGGCGGTGTCGATGGGCGGGCTGATGACGGGCGCGGTGCGCCCGTAGTAGCGGTGGATGCGGTCGGCCACGGCCCGGCTGGAGGCGATGTACGCGGCGGCTGACCGCGCGCCGGCGAGGTCGCTGGCGCGCAGCCGGCGGGCCACGGCCTCCAGGAGGGTGCGCTGCACGCGCGAGGCGTGGGCGGAGTAGCTGTCGTAGCCGCTCCACACCTGCCGCAGCGGCGTGTGGCAGTAGACGACCCGGCGGCCTCGCACCGGCACGAGGTGCGCGAAGGCGTAGCTGGAGCAGATGGCGTCCCCCTCGAGGGGGCGCCGGCGGCGCAGCAGCGCCGGGTACAGCGGCGCCAGCGACCGGTAGGTCGACTCGGCCATCCGGTCCGCGGGGACGACGGTGCGCCACCCCCCGTCGATGCCCATCCCGTCGAGCACGCTGCTGCGCCCGCCGATGGCGAGCAGGGGCGCCCCCGGCACCACGCGGTTGGCCAGCACCTGCGTGACGCGCTCGGCGCCGGCGTGGACGTAGGCGAAGTCGTGGACCACGGTCCACCGCTGGTCGGTCATCTGCTGCTCCTCCGTGAGCGACGCCCCCCGGCGCACTCGTCGTACACGGCTTCCAACTGGCGGGCGATGGGTGCGGCGGCGAAGTCGGCGCTGCGCCGGGCGGCCGCACCTCCCAGCGCGGCCCTCAGGTCCCGGTCGTGGCGCAGGCGCCGCAGGGCTCCCGCCAGCGAGCTCACGTCCCGCGGCGTGAAGAGCAGGCCGTCCACGCCGTCCGTGACGATCTCGGCGGGACCACCCTCCCGGGAGGCGACCACCGCGAGGCCGGCCGCCATCCCCTCCACCACGACCTGGCCGAAGGGCTCGGGGATGACCGAAGCGTGCACCAGGACGTCCAGCTCCGCCAGAGCCCCCGGCACATCCCGCACGAAGCCGGCGAAGCGCACGCGCCCGGCCAGGCCCAGCTCGTCAGCCAGATCGTGCAGGGACCGGGCGTACTCGTCCTCGCCGAACAGCGCCGAGCCCAGCACGACGCCGCGCACGGCCGGGTCCTGCCCGAACGCCTCGGCGAACGCCCGCAGGAAGAGGTCCTGCCCCTTCCAGGGGGACAGGCGCCCGACCATGCCGACCACGAGCTCCGGCGCCGGCTCGCCGGTGGCAGCGGTGGCAGCGGTGGCAGCGCGCAGGCGGCGCTGCTCGAGCACCACGGAGAACGCCTCGAGGTCGACCGGGTTGGCCAGCACGGGCGAGGTGCTGCGCGGCGTGCGCGCACCCGGCAGGGAGGCCAGCGTGGAGCGGGAGTTGGCCACCACCAGCCGCGGCAGCCAGCGCGCGGCGGCGCGGACCACCGCGACGGCGGCGGCGGGCATGAACTCGGGGGCGGTGCGGTCGTGGGCGTGCCAGAGGTGGGGACGGCGGGCCAGGCGCGCGGCCACCCCGCCGTAGAGGTGGGCCTTGTTCGAGCTGGTGTGCACCACGTCCACGCCGAGGCGGCGCAGGTGGCGCGAGAGCACCACCACGTGCACCAGCACGCCCAGCGCCGCTCGCAGCGGCAGCCGCCGCGCGTCGAGCGCGTCACGCCGGAGGTCGCCGCTGGCGCGCGCCAGGGGCACCACCTCGACCTGGAGGCCCGCGCCGCGCGCCTGCTCCACCAGCGGCCCGTCCTCCCCGAGGACGAGCACCACGCGGGCCGCCTCGACGCTGGGGAGGAGCCGCAGCAGGGACAGCTCGGCGCCGGACAGCGCCGCGCTGTGCGTGAGCACGGCGACGTTCAGCCGCTGGTAGGTCACCCGGCCCCCCCTGGGTCGTCCCTCGTCGCCGTGAGGCTATCCGGGTGAACGGGTGCCGGATGACCCGTGATCACGACGGGCGGGTCGCGCGGGGGCCTGAGCGCGACTCCCCTCACCCGCACGAGTGACCCCGCTCGGCGCAGCGCTGGACCCACGGTGTCCGGGTGCTGACGCCGCGTAACGACCGGTCCACCTCCACCGTCCCACTTCGGGCAGATCGCCCTCGCCCCGGCGGTGGGTCGCCTAGCCTGGCGGGTGCTGGCACTGGTAGGGGGGCCGGCCAGCGACCACCGGGAGGCGCAGTGCGCGCTCGCACGACGACCGCTGCGCTCAGCGCGCTGGTCGCCCTCGCTGCGGGGTCCCTCGGCGTGGTGCTCGACAGCCGCTCGGCGGCCCCGGGACCGTCCGCGCCCGCCACCACCTCCGCCGTCACGGCCGCGGCGGACGCCTCGGTGCCGGTCGAGACCACCCCCGCCGCCGACTTCGTGGACTCGGTGGGCGTCAACGCGCACTGGCACTTCACCGACACCCCGTACGTGGCGCAGTACGCCCGCGTGAAGCAGATGATCGTGGACGCCGGCATCACGCGCGTGCGGGGAGACGCCGACCGCGCCGCGGACCTGTTCGCCTCCGGTGTGCGCACCACGGCCGTCATCGACGTCGCCGGGGGCCCCGACCCCGCCCGCCAGGTGGCGGCGCTGGCACCTGCCGCGGCCAGCGGCGCCGTCACGGCGGTGGAGGGTCCCAACGAGGGGGACCTGTTCTGGACCAAGAACGGGACCACGTACCGCGGCCAGCCGTTCCCCGCCGGCGTGGTCGCCTGGCAGAAGGACCTCTACGCCGCGGTGCAGGCCCTGCCCGCCGCCGGGCGCCCCGACGTCATCGCCCCCAGCCTGGGTGGCACCTACTGGGACGGCTCCCAGCCCTACGGCACGGGCACCTTCACGGGCTCGGCCGACTACGGCAGCTTCCACCCCTACCCGGGGCCCAACACGCACACGGCCCCCACGCCGTACGCGGGGCTCGACAGGTACTACTGGCAGTCGGACTTCCCGTCGATCGCCCTGGACAGGTACCCGTGGAACTTCGTCAACAACCGGCCGCCCTACGGCGACATGCCGATGGTCGCCACCGAGACCGGCTACTCGACGTACCGCTTCGGGCCGTCCGAGGTGGTCCAGGGCCGCTACACGCCGCGCCTGTTCCTCGAGGACTACCGCCTCGGCATCCCGCAGACGTACGCCTACGAGTTCCTGGACAAGTACTCCGACCCGGGCGGTGGTGAGCGCGAGGCCCACTTCGGGCTGGTGCGCCACGACCTGACGCCCAAACCCGCCTACTACGCCGTGCAGTCGCTCCTGCGGGTCATGGCCGACTCGGGCACCCCGGGCGCCGCGGGCGCCGCCGAGACGCCGGAGGCGCGCATCGCGGTGACGCCGCCCGCCGGGTACGACCCGGCGCAGCTGCACCACGTGGCGGTGCGCAAGAGCGACGGCACCCTCGTGGTCGCGCTGTGGCACGAGGTGACCGCGGACGACGCCAGCGGGCCGAGCAAGGACCCCCAGCAGCCGGTCCGGCAGGTCGAGCAGCCCCCGATGGACGTCACGGTCACCCTGAGCAGCGGGGCTGACCGCGCGACGGTGCAGACGATCGACGACGCCGGCCACCTGCAGGACACCTCGGCCCGCCTCAGCGGCGGCTCGCTGGGCTTCTCGGTGCCCGACCGCGTCACCTTCCTCACCGTGCCCCCGAGCGGCGGGACCGACCCCGCCCCGGCGGTGCGGGTGGCCGGCGACGACCGCGTGGCCACGTCCGTGGCGGTCTCGCAGGACCAGGCCTCCGTGACCGGGACCGAGCGCGCCCCGGCGGCCGTGCTGGCCGTCAGCGACGACTTCCCCGACGCCGTGGCCGGTGGTGCGCTGGCCCGGTCGGTGGGCGGGCCGCTGCTGCTGACGCCCCGGGGACAGCTGGACGACCGCGTGGCGCGCGAGCTGCAGCGCCGGGTCGACCCCGGCGGCACGGTGCACCTGGTGGGTGGTCAGAGCGCCCTCGGCGCGGGCGTCGCGGACGCGGTGGCGCGGCTGGGCCTGCAGGTGGACCGGGTGGCGGGCGCCGACCGCTACGCCACCGCGGCGGCGCTGCGCCGGGCGGTGGGGGCGCGTCCCAGCTGCGACCTGGTGCTCGCCAGCGGCACGGACTTCCCCGACGCGGCCTCCGCCGCCGGGCTGGTGACGCCCCAGCGGCCGCTGCTGCTGACCCGCGGGGCGCGCCTGCCGTCAGCCACCGGAGACGTCCTGCGCGAGTGCGCAGCCTCCGGCGGCGGCGCGGTGACCGCCGTGGGCGGCCCCGCGGCGTCCGCCCTGGAGTCGGCCGGGGCGCTCCCGGGGGTCACCGTCCGGGTGCTGCGGGGCGCGGACCGCTACGCCACGGCCGCGAAGGTGCTCGCCACCGCCGGCTGCGCGGGGGGCTCCTCGCGCCTGGTGCTCACCAGCGGCGAGGCGTTCCCCGACGCCGCCGTCGGCGCGACCTACGGGTGGCCGGTGCTGCTGACCCCCTCGCGGAGGATCCCGTCCGACGTCCTCACGGGCCTGTCGAGCTGCGGTGGCGTGAGCCGGCTCACAGTGGTCGGGGGTTCGTCCGCCGTCACGAGGGCCGTCGTGGTGGATGCTGTGGGAGCCCTCGCGCGCTGACGCGCTCCCACCCGACCCGCCGGAGGTGCGCGTGCTGCGCGTTGCTGCCCTGCTGAGCTGCGACACCTTCGAGGACTTCTACGAGGACGGGCTCGGCTGGACCCGCGAGGACTACCTCGCGCGCTACCGCAACGACTGGGCCTGGGAGTACGCGCGCCAGCTGCGCGAGCAGGGCGTGGAGCTGCTGCTGTACGCGGCCACCCGCGGCCGTCCCGCCGCGGTGACCACCGAGGACGGCTTCCGGGTGCGCTTCGTGCGCGCGCGGCCGGGGTGGGTGCGGGTCAACCGCGCTCTCGGGCCGGTCATCCGGACCGCGCCGCTGCGCTGGGCGTCCGAGGCCGGCTGGGGGCTGGCGGTGCGCCGAGACCTGCTCCGCCTGCTGGCGGAGGACGACGTCGACGTGCTCTACCTCCAGGAGTACTGGACGGGGCGGTTCGACGTGCTCAGCCGCCTCCCCCTGCCCGTGGTGGGCGCGGACCACGGCGGCACCGCGCACCACCAGCTGACGCTGCTCAAGCGGCGCTCGTTCCGGCGCGCGGCCGCCCTGACCTCGCAGACGGCGCAGGAGGTGGCGAGCGCGGCGCGCTTCGGCGCCCGGCCGGTGCTGCTCGCCAACGGCGTGGACACCGCCTTCTTCTCCCCCGGCCCCGGGGGCGCGCAGGCCCCGCGGGAGCGCCGGCTGCTGCACGTGGCCCGCCTGGTGGACCACCACAAGCGGACGACGACGGTGGTGCGCGCGCTCGCCCACCTGCCCGGCTGGCACCTCGACGTGGTGGGCAGCGGCCCGGACGAGCAGCTCGTGCGCGACGTCGTGCGGGCCGAGGGACTGGAAGGCCGCGTGGTGCTGCACGGCTTCGTCACCGACCGCGAGCGCCTGCGCGACCTGCACCGGGGGGCCGCCGCCCTGGTGCAGCCCTCCAGCCACGAGGCGCGGCTGCTGGCGGCGCTGGAGGCCATGGCGTGCGGGACCCCGTGCGTGCTCTCCGACATCCCCGTCTTCCGCGACCTGGTCGACGACGGCGTGGACGGCGCCCTGTGCACCGAGGCCACGCCGGAGGGGGTGGCCGCGGCGGTCCGCCGGGTCGAGCAGGGGGGCGCCGCGGTCCGCTCGGCGGCGCTGGCGCGGGTGCGGGGCAGCGCCTCGTGGTCGGCGGTGGCGCCGCAGCTGGCCGACCTGCTGCGGAGCGTCGCGTGAGCGGCGCCCGCCCCGTGGGCGACGTCCCCTCGGTCCCGCCGCCCGACCCGGTCCCCGTCGAGGGGGCGGAGGACGTGGAGGGGGCGGAGGAGGTCGCGGCGCGGCCGGGCCCCCGGGCCCGTGGGTCCGCGCACGCCGTCATCACGACCATCCTCGCCAACTTCGCGCTGCCGGCGTCGGCGATCATCACCGCGCCGATCCTCGCGCGGGCGCTGGGCCCTGACGACCGCGGCGTGCTGGTGGCGGTCTGCGCGCCGGTGAACCTCGCGGTGCTGCTGCTGGCCGCCGGCCAGTGGGACGCCAGCTCCTTCTTCGGCGCCGACCGCTCGCGCACGACGCGCGCGGTCCTGCTGCGCTCGGGGGCCATCAGCGCCGCCGCCGCCGTGGTGGGCGTGGTCGGGCTGCTGCTGCTCGGCCCGGTGCTGCTGCGCCAGCACCCCGGCACGATGGCGCTGTACACGGGGCTGGTGCTGCTGCTGCTCGTGTACATGCCGGCCAACACGGTGCGCGGGCTGGTCCTGGGGCGCGGTGACTTCGGCGCGCTGAACCTCGAGAAGTGGAGCGCCGTGGGCACCCGCCTGGTGCTCATCGTGGTGCTGGCCCTGACCGGCTCGCTCACCGTGGGCTCCGCGGCGTGGGTGACGCAGGGGACCGTCGCGCTAGCGGTGCTGGCGCTGCTGGTCTCGTTCCGGCGCGGCGGCCGCGGCCGCGCCGCACCGGGGGCGCACCGGACCACCACGCTGCGCGAGGTGGCCAGCTACGGCAGCCGGGTGTGGGTGGGCGGCCTGAGCGTGGTGCTCATCTACCGCGCCGACCAGGTGATCATGACGCCGCTCACGGCGGCGGCCCAGCTGGGCTACTACTCGGTGGCCGTGGCGGTGGCCGAGGTGCCGACCGCCGCGTTCGCGGCGCTGCGCGACATCGCCTTCTCCCGCACCGCGAGCCGGTCCGCCGACGACTTCATCCCCCGCTCGTGCCGGCTGGCGGTGCTGCTGGGCATCCCGTGCGTGGCCGTCGCCGTCCTGGCGGCTCCGCTGCTGGTCCGCGTGGTCTTCGGCGCCGACTTCGGCCCGGCCGCGCCGATGATGCAGGTGCTGCTGGTGGCGTCGCTGCCGGCCGGCCTCGCGAGCGTGTGCGGGGCGGGGCTGAACGCCCTCGACCGCCCGGGCACGCTGAGCGCCGTGCAGGCCGGCGTCGCCGTCCTCAACGTGGCCCTGACGTTCGCGCTGGTTCCCTCGATGGGAGGCATGGGCGCGGCCGTCGCCACGCTGGTGGCGTTCGCGGTGCTCACCGGCGTGACGCTGGGCCTGTACTGCCGCCTGTCGCACCACCGCGTCGGTGAGCTGCTGGTGCCGCGCGCGGACGACGCGCGGGCGCTGGTGGCGCTGCTGCGCCGCGCCCCCGCCTGAGACGGCCCGCGGGGGCGGCGGACCTCACATCTCGTGGCGGTGCGCTGACGGGTCGTAGAACCGGTGCCAGACGCGGTGCGCCAGAGCGATGGCCGGCTGCGGCAGGACGCTGAGCACGAGCAGCACGGCGGTGCGCGGCCGCAGCGCCGCGCGGTCGGTGCGCACGGCGCGCACCAGGTCGCGGCGGGCGTCCGCCGTGCGCGACTTGCGCACGTACGCGCCGGCCCGGGCCACCAGGCAGCGCGCCAGCAGCTGGCGGCGGGCGCTCTCGTGGCGGGGGTCGGGGAAGGTGTAGCGGTCCCACACCGTGACGAGCGCGGTGCGGTGGGCGATCTCGTCCCCCACGATCTGCCCGGAGTGGATGCGGTAGCGCACCAGCGGGGACTCGACGTAGTGCACGCGCCACCCGGCGCGGGCGGCGTCGAGGAACATCGTGAGGTCCGCCGCGTCCACCTGCGGCCAGGGGCGGGTGTTGGCGGCCAGCGCCTCGCGGCGGAACACCGCCGCGGTGGGCAGGATCATCTGCTCGGCGCGGGTCAGCAGCGCCGCCACGGAGTCGGGCTGGGGGCCGGGCACGAGGTGGGAGGGGCGGCGGCCCAGCGGGCGGCCCTCCTCGTCGATCTCGAGGGCGCCGGTGATGACCACGCCCACGGTGGGGTCGGCGTCGAGCACCTGCACCGCGCTGCGCAGGTAGCCCGGGTCCCACCCGTCGTCGTCGTGCATGAAGGCGACGTGGTCGCCCGTGGAGGTGTCGATGGCGCGGCAGTGGTTGTCGGCCATGCCGAGGTTGCGCTCGTTGGCGGAGTAGCGCACGCGCGGGTCGGCGGCGGCCTCCACCGCGGGGCGCAGCGCGCCGCCGCTGTTGTCGGTGACCACCACCTCGAGGTCAGCCTCGGTCTGGGCGAGCACGCTGTCGAGCGCCTCGCGCAGGTAGTGGCTGTCCCGGTGGGCCGGCATGCACACGCTGACCCTGGGACGTCCGCTGTCGGCCACCGGTGGCTCCTCGAGGCGCGCGAGGTCCCCGTGCGCCCCCGCTGGTGCCGGTCATGAGACCACAGCGATCTTGAGCCCCCTGACGCGGGACTGCGCTGTTCGGGTGACCCCGCGGCGCTGCCCCGCGACGGCGCTCCCGCTCGGGGGACACCGGCCGCTCCCGCGCGGGGGACGTCAGCGGGTGCGGGTGCGGCCGCCGACGAGGTCGGCGTAGACCGCCACCACGTCAGCCGCGTACCGCTCCATGCGCAGCCGGTCCAGGCCCTGCGCCCCGCGGCGCACCAGGGCGGCGGCCAGGCCCGGCTCGTGCAGCACGCGGGCGATGCCGGCCCCCAGCGCGGCGGGGTCGCCCGGGGGCACCACCACCGCGGCGGCGCCGCCCTCCACCATCGTCAGGCTGCCGGGCAGGTCCGTGGTCACCACCGGCGCGCCGCAGTCGCGCGCCTCGGCGAGCACGAGCGCCGCCGGCTCGGAGCGGCTGGCCAGCACGAACGCGTCGGCGGCGGTCATCCAGCGCCGCGGGTCGGGGTCGAACCCCACCAGGTGCACCCGGTCGGCCAGCCCGGCCTCCGCCACGGCCGCCTCCAGCCCGGCGCGCTCCGGGCCGGCGCCCACCACGTGGAGGTGGGCCGACGCGAGCGCGGGGGTGGTCTCGGGGCGGAACGCGGCGACGAGGTCGTACAGGCCCTTGTGGCGGTAGAGACCGCAGACGGTGACGACGGCGGGGCGCTGCACGGGAGCGGGCTCGGAGGCCGCGGCCCGGGCGCGCGAGCGGGCCCCGCCCAGCGGTCCCTGCTCCAGCACCAGGCTGCGCCGGGCCGGCAGCCACCGGCCCGGTACCCCGGCCCGCAGCGCGTCGCGGGCGCCCGCGCTGAAGAAGAGCACCCGGTCCACCAGCCACACCAGCTCCACGCCGCGCTTGGCCTCCAGGTGCACGGTGGTGGCGGTGGCGAACCGCGGCAGCAGCCGCACCCGGCCGAGCTGCTCCAGCAGCGCCGAGACCACGGCGCCGGTGAGGTTGTGGCTGTGCACCACCTGCGGGGACGTCGCCCGCACGTGTCCCGCCAGGGACCGCGCCAGGCGGAGCGCTCCGCGCGCGTCGCGGGGCTGGGGCGGCAGCTGCAGGTGCCGCACTCCGTGCGCGGCGAGCAGCGCCTCGTGCTCACCGCCGGAGCTGGCGACGGCCACCTCGTGCCCCAGCCCGGCCTGGGCGCAGGCGAGGTCCACCGTGACGTTGTTGATGCCGTTGCCCACGTCGCGCAGGTCGTTGAGCACGTGCAGGACCCTCATCGGGCGCGCTCCGCGCCCGGCGCGGGACGGCGGGACGCACGGCGGGCCCCGCGCTCGGCGGCCTCGGCCGCCACCTGGCGGTAGACCGCGGCGACGGCGGCGGCGAACGCCTCCCGGGAGTGCTCCTGCGCGGTGGCGCGGCACGCGGCGCGGTCGGGCAGGTCACCCGCGAGCGCCGCCTGCAGGCGCGCGCGCAGCGCCGGGACGTCGTCGGGGGGGACCATGAGCGTGGGGTCGAGCCCCGGGAGCACCTCCGACAGGCCGCCGAGGTCGGAGGCGACCACGGGGGTCCCGCACGCCAGCGCCTCGAGCACCACCAGGCCGAAGCCCTCCAGCGCGGTGGAGGGCACCACCACCGCGTCGGCCGCCTGGTAGTGCGCGACCAGCGCCTCCTCGTCGACCCTGCCGGCGAAGACCACGCCGGGCCGCCCCAGGCGGGCCGCCTCGGCCTCCAGCGCGGCCCGGGAGGGACCGTCGCCCACCACCACGAGCCGGTCGTCGGGGCCGCCGGGCCAGGCCTGGAGGAGCACGTCGATGCCCATGCGGGGCACGAGGCGGCGGGCCGTCACCACCAGGCGCCCGCCGTCGGGGACGCCGAGCCGGCGGCGCAGCGCGGCCCGCTCGGGCTCCGGCAGGGGGTGGAAGCGGTCGAGGTCCACCCCGGGGTGGATCGGGTGGACCCGGGAGGCGGGCACGCCGTGCACGTCCTGGACCAGCTGGCCGAAGGCCCGCGACGCGGTGACCACCGCGGCCGCTGACCGCACGTGCACCCGCTCCACCAGCTGCTTGGCCGCGGCGCTGGCCCTGCCGGCCCCGGAGCTGGCCGACTCCCCCGCCCACGGTCCGTGGAAGTGCGCCACCAGCGGGGTGCGGCGCGTCAGCCGCAGCACCAGCGACGGCAGCAGCCCGTACATCGCGAAGTGGGAGACGACGACGGCGCTGCCGCGGCCCGAGGCGACGCCCTCGCGCGCCGTCGACAGCAGGCGCGCGGCCATGCCGCTGTCCTCGGGGACGGCGCGCCGCACGCGCCCGGGCGCCGAGGCCGCCGGGCCGAAGACCACCAGCTCTTCGTCCACCCCGGCGCGGCCCAGCCCGGCGTGCAGGTCCGCCACGTAGCGGTTCAGCCCGCCGGGCCTGTCGTCGGGCCAGCCCTGCGCGAGGGTGGTCACCCGCAGCGCGCCGCTGTCCCCCGTTCGCGTGATGTCCACCAGCGGCCCCCCTGGTTCCCGACGACTAGGCTCCCCTGCGCACCGGGCTCACCGCTCCAGCTGCCGTCCAGGGAGGTCGAGTGGTACCACAGAACCTGGCTCCAGCCACAGCCGCGGCCGCGGCCGCACCCGCCGCCGAGACCGCAGGCTCCGGACCCGCCCACCCGCTTGTGAGCGTGGTGATGTCCAGCTACCGCCGCACCGACATGCTGGTGCGGGCGGTGGCCTCCGTGCGCGCCCAGACCCTGGCGGACTGGGAGCTGGTGGTCATCGACGACCACAGCCCGCAGGACCCGACGCCCCTGCTCGACGCCCTCGGCGACCCGCGCATCCGCGTGGTCCGCCAGGAGCGCCAGCGCGGCATCGGTCGCAACGTCACCGACGGGATGCGCCTGGCCCGGGGGCGCTACGTCACCAACGTCCACGACGACGACCTGGTCGACCCGCAGTACCTCGAGGTGCTCGTCGCGGCGCTGGAGGAGCACCCCGGAGCCGTCCTGGCCTTCTGCGACCACCGGGTGGTGGACGCGGAGGACCGCGTGCTCGAGCCGGAGACGGAGAAGCGCTCCGAGGAGGAGGGCCGCGCGCAGCTGGCCGGTGGTGTGCACCAGCCGTTCGTCGACCTGGCCCTGGTGGGGCGGGCGACGTTCCTCGGGCTGGGCACCCTGTGGCGCAACGGCGCCGTGGACTGGGACGACGTCGCCGCCGCCGGCGACTACTGGGACAACTTCACCCTGTACCACCTGTGCCGCGAGGGCGGCGCCGCCGTCTACGTGCCCCGGCGCCTGGCGAGCTGGCGGATGCACACGGGCTCCAACACGGTGGCCGCGGCCGGGCACGAGGCGCCCGAGGTCAAGCTGCGCACCGGGCGCGCCCTGGCGCACTGCGCGTCCGCCTACGCGCGGGACCCGCGCCTGGCGGGGTACCGGCGGGCGTTCCGCCACCAGGTGGCCGAGGGGCGTGCGACCTCGGCCATCGCCCTGCTGCGCCTGGAGCAGCCGGGGCCCGCGCGCGGCGAGGCGGTGCGGAGCCTGCTCGTGGCCCCGTCGGCGCGAGCCGCCGCGGCGCTGGTGGCAGCGGTGGCCCCCGCGCCGCTGCGGCGGCGCATCGCCCAGGTGCGCCGCGCGTCCTGACGCTCGTCCTGGTCCGGACGGGCCCGGGGCTCAGGTGTAGACGCGCACCCAGTCGACGTAGAGGTCGGTGGTCTGGCCGGTGGCGGCCAGGTCGACGGGCCAGCCCCCGCCGGTGGCGAGGTCGAGCATGAAGAAGAAGGGCTCGTCGGTGTGCGACAGCTCCCCGAGGGAGGCGACCTTCCTGCCGTCGAGGTAGAAGTCCGCTCCCCCGTCCAGCACGCGCACCCCGTAGGTGTGCCACTGCGCCGCCCAGTCGACCGGGTACCCCTGGCACGCCTTCTGACCGGTCTTGGCGGCGCCCCAGCTGTGCGTGGTGTGGCAGGCGGCGTCGGTGTCGTGGCCGTACAGCTCCACCGCGTCCACCTCGGCGGCGGTGCCGTCGGCGCGCCCGGTGCCGCTGGCGCTGTTGAGCATCCAGAACGCCGGCCAGGAGCCGGGCCCGGGAGCGCCGAGCATCCGCGCCTCGAAGTAGCCGTGCTGCGCGCTGAAGCCGGACCCGCCCCAGAGCTGGGAGGAGAGGATGCCCGAGGCGTGCGCCTGGCCCCAGGTCTGCCTCGGCGCGAGGACGCCGACGGGCTGCGCCCGCACCCGCAGGTACCCGCCGGGCAGCGTGGCCAGCGTGCCCGCGCCCCAGGCCGGGTCGGCGAAGAGCGCGTCACCGAACTGCGAGCCGCCCCACGGCTCGGGCTTCACCGCGGCGTACCGGCTGCCCCAGCCGGAGGCGCTGATCGACAGCGGCGCGTCGAAGTCGTCGCTGTACTGCAGCGTCATCCCCGCGGGCGGGCTGGACCCGGCCGGCGCCGACGGCGTGGAGGCCGGCGACCCGCCGGTGCGGAAGAGCTGGGCGTACAGCGGGTCGAGCGCGGCGCCCGCCGTCGTCGTCGCGGTGACCTTGAGCGCGAAGGGGCCCTGCGGCAGCCGCCGCACGTCGGCGGTGAGCACGGCGCGGCCCGTCGCGTCGGCGGTGGCCGTGGCCGCGCGGCGCAGCGGCACGTCGAGGGCGGAGGCGCTGGGCACCGACAGCCACGCCGTCAGCCGGCTGCCCGCGGGGGCGTCCACGACGACGACGGCCGCGGCGTCCGCGCTGGACCCCGGCGTCGGGCACGCCAGGGTCAGGCGGCCCGCGAGCGGCGGCGCGACCGCGCTCGTCGTCGTTGCCGAGCAGCTGGCGGGGGCGGGGGTCACCGCGTAGGTGGGCGAGCCCGCGGGGGCCGCCCACTGCGGCGGGGTGGTGCCGGCGTCGTAGGCCGTGAGCTCGCGCAGGGCCACGGGTGCGGAGGCGATCTGGCGGCGCAGCTCCAGGCGCACCCACGTCACCGAGCGCGGGGTGAAGGCGACGGTGGTGGGCATCGCGGCGCCGGCGGCGATGCCCGGCACGTCGACGGTCGAGCCGTCGGAGAAGCGCAGCGTGCCGTAGAGGGCGGCGGCGGTGGACTGCGCCGGGTCGCTGGCGTCGGCGGTGGAGCCGAAGACCTGCACGCTGGCGATGCGGCGGGTGCCCGAGAAGGCCAGCTGCGCCCAGGGGGCGGTGTCACCGCTGCTCGCGGACCACTCGGCGCCCAGCTGCCCGGCGCCCGGGGCGCCGTCGGACAGGGCTCCGGGGCTGCCGCTGGACGCCGTGGCGGTGGTGGCTGGCTGGCCGGCGGCCTGAGCTCCGGCGAGCGGGGTCACCAGCGCCGCGGCGGCGAGCACCGCGGCGAGCGCAGACCTCCGCATGCTCCGACCCTCGCAGCCGCAGACCCCGCACCGCGGGAGGCTGCGCCCCGGCGCGTCGCCCGGCCGCGGACCGCGACCAGGCGCTCGGCTGCGGGAGCGGAGGTCGGGGCGTCAGCCGAGCTTGGTGAGGCCCCGCTTGAGCTGGCGGGCGGCCTGGGCGATCCGCTGCTCGTTCTCGATCATCGCGAAGCGCACGTAGTCGTCGCCCTGAGGTCCGAAGCCCACGCCCGGGGAGACCGCCACGTCGCACTCCTGCACCACGAGCTTGGCGAACTCGATCGACCGCAGCTCCGCGTACGGCTCGGGGATGCGCGCCCAGGCGAACATCGTCCCCTGGGGCTTCTCCAGCGGCCAGCCCGCCCGCTCCAGTCCCTCCACCAGCGCGTTGCGGCGCGACTCGTAGACCGAGGAGGTCCACCGCGGGTACTCGAGCTCCTCGTTGAGGGTCACGGTCGCCGCGATCTGGATGGGCTGGAAGGTGCCGTAGTCGAGGTAGCTCTTGAGCTTGGCCAGGGCCGCCACCACCTCGCGGTTGCCCACGAGGAAGGCCACGCGCCAGCCGGCCATCGAGTACGACTTCGTCATCGAGTACAGCTCGACGGCCACCTCCTTGGCGCCCTCGCACTCGAGGATCGACGGCGGCTGGTAGCCGTCGAAGGTGGTGTCGGCGTAGGCGAAGTCGTGCACGAGCACCACGTCGCGCTCGCGCGCCCAGTCGACCAGGCGCTGCAGGTCCGCCTTCGAGACGACCGCCGTCGTCGGGTTGTGGGGGAAGGACAGGACGACGACGCGGGGCTTCGGCCAGCCGTACTCCCACGCCTCCATGACGTTCTCGACGTAGTCGTGCGCCTCGCCGTCGGCGTCCTTGGGTCCGATCGGCACCTGGCGCACGTCGGCTCCGGCGAAGTACGGCCCCCAGATGTGGATCGGGTACGACGGCGACGGCACGAGCGCGGCGTCTCCCGCCTGGAGCAGCACCCACATGAGGTGGGAGAAGCCCTCCTTGGCGCCGATGGTGTTGATGACCTCGGTGTCCGGATCGAGGTGCACCCCGAAGCGCCGCTGGTACAGCCCGGCCACGGCCTCGCGGAGCTTGGGCAGCCCGCGCGAGGAGGAGTAGCGGTGGTTGCGGGAGTTGTGCGCGGCCTCGGCCAGCTTCTCCACGGCGGTGGCCGGCGAGGGCAGGTCCGGGTTGCCGAACCCCAGGTCGACGACGTCGCGGCCGGCTCGGCGCGCCTGCTGCTTGAGCCCGTCGATGATGGTGAAGACGTACGGGGGCAGCCCCTGGATGCGCCGGAACTCCATGGGCGGTCACCCTACGTCCGCACCCCGCGCTGGAGATCGGGCCAAGCCGCGGACCTTGGTGGCGCCCGCGACGACCACGGCCGTGCGCGCCACGCGACGGGGACCAGTGGTAGGCAGTGGGCCCGTGACCGCTCCCACGCCCGCGCCCTCCCCCGCGCCGTCCGGAGGACGGCCCCGCTGGCTCGTCATGGCCACGCACGTGCCGGCGTCGGGGCGCCTGGGCGGCATCGTCAGGTACACGGTGGAGCTGGCGCGGGCCCTGCAGCGCCGCGACGACGTCGAGGTGCACCTGCTGACCTCCGCCGCGGCCGCCGGGCCGCTGGCCGAGCTGGTGGGCGGCCCGGCGCGCGTGCACGCCGTGCCGGCGGTGCTCGACGGGCGCGCGGGCCCGCTGCTGCCGCCGTACGAGAGGTTCGTGCTGGGGTGGCGGCTGCGGGGCGGCTTCGACGTCGTCCACGGGTCCAAGCACCTCGTGCCGCAGCGCGCCCCGGGCTTCGCCGCCCGCACCGCGCTCACGGTGCACGACATGATCCTCGCCGACCGCCCCGCCGACTTCCCCACCGCCAAGCGCGTGCTGCTGCAGCGCCCGTACGCCGCCTCGATCCGGCAGGCGGACGCCGTGGTCTGCGTCAGCGCGGCCACCCGCGACCGGCTGCTGGCCCACCACCCGCAGGTGGCCCCGCGCACGTCGGTGGTGCTGTCCGCCACCAGCCCGGCGCTGCTGCAGGCGCAGCCGACGCCCGTGGAGGTGCTCGCCGGACGGCGCTTCGGGCTGGTGGTGGGCGACACCACGCAGCGCAAGAACGTGGCGACGGCGGTCTCGGCGTGGGCGCGGGCGCTGCGCGCGCACCCCGAGCACGCCGACGCGGTGCTCGCGCTGGTCGGCCCGCCCGCGTGGGGCACCGAGGCGTACGGCCCCGACCACGCCGCGCTGGCGGCCTCCGGCCACGTGGTGCAGCTGCAGGGCGTGGACGACGCCGCGCTGCGCTGGTGCTACGAGAACGCCGCCGTGGTGCTGGCCCCCAGCCTGGTGGAGGGCTTCGGGCTGCCGGCGGTGGAGGCGCTCGACCTCGGCGCGCCGCTGGTGACCAGCACCGACGCCGCGCTGGTGGAGGTCAGCGGCGACCGCGCGCTGCACGTGCCGGCCCTCGACGTGGACGGGTGGGCGCGCGCGGTGGCCGACCACCTGCGCCCCGATGCGCCGCGCCGGGCCGCCTCCGCGCCGCCCGCACCCGCGCGGACCTGGGACGACGTGGCCGAGGACACCGTCCGCGCCGTCCTGCACCGCCGCTGACGGCCGGCCCGCCCGCCACGGGTGGACGGCGGGTGGGCGACGGGTGGACGGCAGGTGGCGCTGGGACCACGGCGCGGCAGATTGACAGCGTTCCGTGATGTCGGCCACCCGGATGGTCCATGCTGGTCGCGTCACCCGTCCCTCGACGGCGGGGTGACGACGGGCGACGCGGCCCTCGGTCCGCGGCCACGGCGCCGGGGGGCGAGGGCGGCGGCAGCCCCGGAGCAGAACCGCTGCCGAGCCCCGGGAAGGCCCCCGCAGATGACCCAGCCGCGCGTCACGATCGTCCACGAGCGGTTCACCGAGTTCGCGGGCTCCGAGGCCGTGGTCGAGGCGCTCGCCCGGCAGTGGCCGTCCGCGCCGCTGCACGCGCCGATCGCGAGCGCCGGCGTGCTGCCCTCCGACCTCGAGGGGCGCCTGCGCAGCACGGGCCTGTCCCGGCTGCTGCGCGGCAGCACCTACGCCCACCTCCTGCCCGCGCTGCCGGTGGCCATGCGGTCGCTGCGGCTGGCGCCGTCCGACGTCGTCATCGCCTCCCACCACGCCTTCGCCACGCAGGTGGCGCTGGCGCGCAGCGCCAGCGCGGTGCCGGTGGTCGCCTACGTGCACACGCCGGCGCGGTGGGTGTGGGAGGCGTCGATGCGCACCGGTGAGGGCTCCGGGCTGGGCGCGGCGGGGCTGGCGGCCTTCTCCGCGGCGTTCAAGCCGTTCGACGTCCGCGCCGCCCGCCGCGTGCACACGCTGGTGGCCAACTCCACGTTCGTGGCGGACCGCATCCGCCGCTGGTGGGGCCGCGAGGCGCAGGTGGTGGCGCCCCCGGTGGACACCGACTACTACCACCCGGACCCGCGCACCCCGCGGGAGGACTTCTTCCTCCTCGCCGGCCGGCTGGTGCCCTACAAGCGCCCCGACCTGGCCGTCCGCGCCGCCGCCCGGGCCGGGGTGCGCCTGGTGGTGGCCGGTGACGGGCGCTCGCGCGCCGAGGTGGAGGCCCTCGCCGGCCCGGGCACCACCTTCGTGGGCCGGGTCAGCGACGCCGAGCTGCGCGACCTGTTCCGCCGCTGCCGCGCGCTGCTCATGCCGGGCGTGGAGGACTTCGGGATCGTGCCGGTGGAGGCCATGGCCTGCGGCGCGCCGGTCATCGCCACGGGAGCCGGGGGCGCCGTCGACACGGTGGTGCCGGGCCTGTCCGGGGAGCTGGTGGAGCCCACCGGCCCCGCCGGCGAGGTGGACGCGTGGGCGCGGGCGCTGGCCGGCTTCGACGCGGGCGCGCTGGACCCGGCCCGCATCCGCGCGCACGCGCTGACCTTCTCCCGCGCCAGCTTCGCCGCGGCCATGCAGCACGTGGTGGACGGCGTGCTCGACGGCTCGCCGGTGCCGGAGCCGCGCCGGGAGGTCCGCCTCCCGGCCACAGCGGTCCACCGCCGCCCCGCCCCGCTGGGGACCGCGGCCCCGGCCGCCGGGTCGAGGTGAGGATGCACGTCCTCCACGTCACCAACGACTTCCAGGACAACGGCACCGGCATCACCAACATGCTGCGGGTGCTGGCCGTGGCGCAGCGCGCCGCCGGGCTGGACGTGACCATCGCCTCGGAGGTGGACGCCTCCAGCTACCACGACGAGCTGGCCGCCCTCGGGGTGCGCTTCCGGCGCATCGAGCGGGTCTCCACGCCGCCGGCGGCCCGCCGCCTGGCGGCGGCCCTCACCGCCGAGGGGCCGGACGTGGTGCACGTGCACACCGGCCGCGCGGCCCTCGCCGTGGCCGTCGGCCCCCGCGACCTGCGCCGCCGCAGCGTGGCCACGGTGCACAACGTGTTCCAGCGCTCCAGCGCGCTCATGGCCGCGTGCGCGGCGGTGGTGTGCATCTCCGAGGCCGCGCGCGGCAGGTTCCGCCGCACGGTGCCGTGGTCCGCGCAGCGGCTGCGGGTGATCCACAACGCCGTCGACCTGGACGTGGCCCCCGCGGGGGCGTCAGCCCCGGCGCCGCGGCTGGCGGAGCGCTCGGTGGTCTACGTGGGCGGGCTGCACCGCCGCAAGGGCGTGGACGTGCTGGTGGAGGCGGTGGGCAGGCTCGTCGACGACGGCGACCCGGTGCAGCTGTTCGCCTACGGCAACCGCGACCAGCCGTGGCTGGAGGAGCTGGCGGCGCCGCTGGTGGCCTCCGGGCACGTGCACCTGTGCGGCTTCACCCGCGAGCCCCGCGCGGTGATGGCCGCGGGCCGGGTGGTGGCGATCCCCTCCCGCGACGAGCCGTTCGGGCTGGTGGCGGTGGAGGCCCGCGCGGCCGGCGCCCCCGTGGTGGCCTCCGACCTGGGCGGCCTGCGGGAGGCCCTGGACGACGGGCGCGCCGGTGACCTGGTGCCCGCCGGGGACGTCGCCGCGTGGGCCCGGGCGCTGCGCAGGGTGCTCGACGACGACGCCCACCGCGCCGACCTCGTCCGCCGCGGCCGCGACGGCCTGCACCGCTTCGCGCCCGCGGGCGTGGCGGAGGCGTACTCGCAGGTGTACCGATCGCTCCCCGCGGCAGCGTCGCCGAGGCGTCCCCGCTCCGCCGCGCTCCGGTGACCGCCCGGTGAGCCGGCCGACGGTCCTGCTCGACGGGCGCCCGCTGCGGGGGCGGCTCTCGGGCGTCGGGCAGTACGTGTGGCACCTGTCCGCGGCGCTGGCCGCCGGCGCGGGGCACCCGGTCACCGGTGACCTGGACGTGCAGCTGCTGGTGGTCGGCGACGGGCCCGCCGGCAGCGCCCCCTCCCCCGCCGGCGTGCCGGTGCGGGGCCCCGGGCCTGTGCCGCGCAAGGCGTTCAACGGGCTGGCGGCGTACGCGCCGGTGGTGCCGGCCAGCGCGTTCGGCCTGCGCGCCGACCTGGTGCACTGCACCTACTTCGAGCGGCTGCCGTCGCTGCCGCGGCGCACGCGCGTGGTGAGCACCGTGCACGACGTGGCGTTCCTGCGGCTGCCGCACGTGTTCTCGCGCATCAACCTCGCCGCGTCGCGCCGGGCGCTGCGCTGGCAGGTGGACCGCTCCGACGTGCTGCTGGTGCCGTCGCAGTTCACCAAGGACGAGCTGGTGTCGCTGTGCGGCGTGCGCCCGGAGCGGGTGGTGGTGACACCGCTGGCGGTCACCGAGGCGGTCGGTCCCCCGGGCGGGGCGCCGGGCTCGCCGGGCGAGCGCGCGGACCCGCGCCCGCTGCGGGAGCGCCCGTTCGTGCTCTACCTGGGCAACGTGGAGCCGCGCAAGAACCTCGGGCGGCTGCTGGAGGCCTGGGCGGGCAGCGGCGCGCGCTCCACGCACGACCTGCTGCTGGCCGGCACGGCGCTCGCGCACGCGGCGGGCCTGCAGGCGGAGCTGGCGGCGGCGGGCCGCTCGGTGGTGCCGCTGGGCTTCGTGGACGCCGCCACCAAGCACGAGCTGCTGCGCCGCTGCACCGCGTTCGTCTACCCCTCCCTGTACGAGGGGTTCGGCATCCCGGTGCTGGAGGCGATGGCCGCCGGGGCGCCGGTGGTGACGTCCACAGCGGGCGCGCTGGCGGAGCTGGCCGGCACCGCGGCGGTGGCCGTCGACCCGCTGCGGGTGGACCTGCTGCGCGACGCCATCGACCAGCTGGTGGCGGACGCGGCGCAGCGGGCCCGCCTCGGCGAGCTGGGCCTGGCGCGGGCCGCGGGCTTCTCCTGGGACCGGACGGCCGCGCTCACCGCGAACGCGTACCGGCAGGTGCTGGGCTCCGCGCCGGTGCCGAGCCCGCGGCAGCAGGTGGTGGACCTGCGCGGTGCGGCGTCCGCCGCGCAGGCGCGCGGGCGGGCCGACCGGTGACCGCTCTCCCCGGCGAGCGCGGGCCCGTCGCCGTCGTCGTCCTGGCCTCCGCCGGGCGTCCCGAGCTGGTGGGCACCGCCGTCCGCGACCTGGCCGGCCAGCGCGACCAGCGGTTCGTGGTGGCGGTCTGCGTGCCCGACGCCGCCAGCCTGCCCGCCGGGGGGCTGCCGGACGGCGTGGTGCTCGCCCACGCGCGCGGGCTGCCCGCCCAGCGCAACGCGGGCCTGGCGGCCGCGCTGGCCGCGGCCCCCGGCGCGCGGACCGCGTTCTTCTTCGACGACGACTCCGTGGTCGGCGCCGGGTACGTCGGGGCGGCGCTGGCGTTCCTGGACGCCCACCCCGGCGTGGTCGGCGTCACCGGGAGGGTGCTGCTCGACGGGGCCTCCGGGGAGGAGGTCGGCCGCGACGCCGCCGAGGCCGCGCTGGACGCCCACCAAGCGGCGCTGGACGCCGCCGGCCCGACCGGCGCGTGGAACCCCATCAGCGGCCTGTACGGCTGCAACTTCGCCATCCGGCTGGACGGGCACGCCGAGCGCTTCGACGAGCGGCTGCCGCTGTACGCGTGGATGGAGGACCGCGACCTGTCCGAGCGCCTCAAGCGGCACGGGGCGCTCGCGCAGGTGGCCGACTGCGCCGTGGTGCACCGCGGGGTCCGCTCCGGCGGGCGCACCGCGCACCTGCGGCTGGGCTACTCCCAGGTCATGAACCCGGTGTACCTGCACCACGCGGGCAGCTTCGCGGTGAGCATGACCCTGCTGCAGGTGGTGCCGCGGGTGGCCAAGAACGCGGCGCTGTCGCTGGTCAGGGGCCCGCAGGGCGCGTCACGACGACGACGGCTGCGCGGCAACCTGCTCGCCGCCGCTGACGCCGCGCGGCGGCGGTACACCCCGGAGCGGGTGCTCGACCTGCCCCCGTGATCCCGCGGTGATCTCCCGGTCGTCTCTCCCGAGGTGACCCTCCGTGCGCAGGTGCCGTTGCTATGGTCACCACTGCACGCCCACTGGGCCGCGACCAGCCGGTGCTGCCCCCGTGTGAGGCCCCCTCCGGCCGGCCCCGGCCGCCCCCTCGGCCCCGACCCCAGGACGTGACCTTGATCCTCCAGGACTACGTGCGCCTCGCGCGCCGCGGCGCGTGGCTGCTCGTCGCGCTCATCATGCTGGGCGCCGCCGGTGGCCTGGGGGTGGCGGCGCTGACCACGCCCACGTACTTCTCCCGCGCCACCGTGGTGGTCAGCGCCAGCGGTGACAGCTCCCCGGGCGACCTGGCGCAGGTGAGCTCCTTCGGCGTGCAGCGCGCCCCCACCTACGCCGGGCTGGCGGCGTCGTCGACGGTGCTCGAGCGGGCCGCGTCGGCCCTCGGCGGCGGCCTCACGGCCCAGCGGCTGGCGGAGGCCGTCAACGTCACGGTGCGCACGGACACGGCGCTCATCGACATCGACGCCGACGCCTCCACCGGTGAGGACGCCGCCGCGCGCGCCAACGCCGTGGCCGACGCCCTCCAGCAGGTGGCGCCCTCGGTGGACGGCTCGGCCGTGGTCATCACGCCCACGCAGGTGGCGCAGGTGCCCGAGGTGGCCGACTCCCCGCGCCCCCGCAACGACGTGCTCTCCGGCGCGGTGGTGGGCCTGGCGCTCGGCGTGATCGCGCTGGCGCTGTGGCAGGCCCTGGACGACAAGATCCGCGCCGCCGCCGACGTGCCCCGCTCCCGCAGCCTGCGCGTGGTCTCGGTGCTGCCGTACGGCCGCCGCGGCCGCCAGGACGAGGAGCGCAGCGAGGGCCTGCGCCGGCTGCGCGCCGTGCTCACCGCCGGACCGGGCGGGGACCGGTCCGTGGTGGCGGTGGCGGGCGTGTCGTCGTCGTCGGAGAAGGACGCCGAGGAGGTGGCGGTCGGGCTGGCGCAGGCGCTGTCCGAGACCGGCGCGTCCGTGCTGGTCATCGACCTGACCGCGCCGAGCCGCCCGCTGGGCGCGCGCGGTGACGCGGTCGCCGGCGCTCGGCCGGGCGGGCAGCTGCCCGTCATGGCCGGGGAGGTGGACGACGTGTCCTGGCTGGTGCCGGAGAACCTCGGCACCACCCCCGCCGCCCTGGTGGGCACCGCCGACGGGCGCGCCGCCCTCGACCAGCTCACCGGCGGCTACGACCACCGCGTGCTGCTGTGCCCGCCGGCGCTGGAGCGCTCCGAGATCAGCGTGGTGGCGGCCCGCGCCACCGCCACGCTGCTGGTGGCGGACGCCGGGCGCACCTCCCGCTCCGGGCTGCAGCGGGCCGCGGGCTCGCTGACGGCCGCGGGCACCCCCACGGTGGGCGTGGTGCTGGTGGGCGCGCGCACCGACGAGGCCTGGGCCGTCTGAGCGCGTGACGAGCGCCGCATGACCACGCTGACGCTCATCGCGGTGGCGGTGGTGGCGTACGGCCTGTGGAAGCCGCACCGCTACGCCACCGCCCTGGCCCTCGGCGGGGCGACGCCCGCGGGGGCGGCGCTGGTGGCGGGCAGCACGGCGGTGCCCACCTTCTACTTCGTGGCGCTGGGCGCGCTGCTGGTGCTGTTCGTGCAGCTGGTGCACCGCTCGCGCACGCGCCGCCGCCTGGAGCACCCGGTGACGCCGGGCACCACGCCGCTGCTGCTGCTCGCCGTGTGGGCCGTGGTGGTGACGGTGGCCGCGCCGCTGCTCTTCGACGGGATGACCGTGTACGCGGCCGGCGGGGTGCCCAACCAGCTGCGCGCGGGGTCGCTGACGTCGTCCAACCAGGCGCAGATCGTCTACGCGGTGCTGTCGGTGGCCGTGGTGGTGCTGCTCGCCCGCGGGGCGGGCGCCCGCACCCAGGTGGTGGGGCTGGCCGCGGGCCTGACCATGGTGCTGAGCCTGTGGGCGTACGCCGGCAAGAACCTCGGGGTGCCGTTCCCCACCGGGTTCTTCGACAACTCCCCCGCGTTCGCGTACATCGACGGGGCGCCCGGCGGGGTCGTCCGGTTCCGCGGGATCTTCTCCGAGCCCGCCGGGCTCGCCGTGGCGTGCCTGGTGACCATCGCCTACATGACGGCGCGGCTGCCGCAGGTGCGCGGGCTGCGCCGGGTGGGCGTGGGCGTGGTGCTGGCGATCGCCGTCTTCCTCGGGTCCATCTCCACCTCCACCACGTTCATCGTGTCCATCGCGCTGCTCGTGGCCATGGCCGTGGGCGTGTGGCTGGTGGAGGTGGTCATCGCGCGGCGCGAGCTGACGCTGAGCGGCGTCTCCGGGGCCGCCGCCGCGCTGGCCGTGCTGCCGTTCGTGGTGCCGCTGGTGCTGGCGTTCCTCACCGGGGAGGTGTCGGCGAAGGTCGGCACGTCGTCCTACCGGGACCGGTCCAGCGCGGACGGCGACTCCTACCGGATCGTGCTGGACACCTTCGGGTTCGGCGTGGGGCTGGGGTCCAACCGGCCCAGCTCGTTCCTCGCGGCGATGCTCAGCACGGTCGGGCTCATCGGCACGGTGCTGTTCGTGGCGGCCGTGGTGGTGCTGGTGCGGCGCACGTGGACGCTGCGCGGGTACCGGCCGGTGGTGTGGGCGCTGGCGGCGGCGCTGCTCACCAAGCTCATCAGCGGCCCGGACCTCAACGACACGTCAGGTCTGATGTGGCTGTGCCTGGGGGTGCTCGCGCACGCGGCGGCGGTGCGCCAGCGCGAGGAGGCGGTGGAGCAGACCCCGCGCGGCCAGCACGGCGCCGCGGCCCTGGCCTCGCGGGACCCCGACGGCGAGGACGCCCCCACCCCCTCCCGCTGACCCCCCGTGATCATGGACTTCCCAAGCACTTTCCGGCCGTGATCATGGACTTCCCGTGCACTTTCCCGTTGCGACGATCAAGGAAGCTGCACCCACCAGCCGTGCGGGCGGGGCTGGGCGGTGGTGGCGGGAAACGGCCTGCTCGGTGGGGAGGCTCAGGCCCGGTGGGGAGGTTGAGTCCCGCTTCCGGGGCGTGATCCGGGGCTCAGGCTCCCCACCGGTGGTCAGGCTCCCCAGCGGTGGGTGACGAACGCCCATGATCACGGCGGGGAAGGGGCGGGCAGCGCCGTCGTCACCGTCGAGCGGGTGCAGCGTCCTTGATCGTCGGGGGGAAGTGGCGCGCAGGCGCTTGATCGTCGCGGGAGGGGGGGTCAGGAGCGGGCGCGCGGGAGGTGGGCGCGGACGGCGCGCAGGAGGCGCGCGCCCTCGTGGCCGAGCGCCACCACGTCCGAGCCCCGCGGCACCACGAACGCCCACGGCGAGCTGCGGTTCACGCGCGCGGCGAGCACCACCGCGAACACCGACATGGCCGTGCCGCTGGCGATCGCCGCGATGCCCGCCCCCACAGCACCCATCGACGGCACGAGCAGGAAGAACGCCCCCACCAGCACCACCAGCGCCACCACGAACGACGCCGACCGCAGCCCCGGCCGCCCCCACGCCCCGAGCCCGGCGCCGGCCATGAGCCCGGGGATGTTGGTCACGGCGGCGACGAGCAGCCACCACGTCGGCTCGGTGGCGGGCGCGAACTGCTCGCCGAACACCGGCCCGATCCACAGCGGCACGGTCGCCCCGAGCACCAGCGCCCCGACCGCGCCGACCAGCAGCGCGGAGCGGGAGATGGCCATGAGCTGCTCGCGGTCGTCGAAGCGCGCGTTGACGCCGAACAGCGTGTCGCGCACAGCCGTGATGAGGATGAACAGCACGTCGGAGATGGTGATGGCCACCACCAGCAGGCCCAGCTGCGTGGCGTCGGACAGCGGCGTGGTCATGAGCTGCGCCACGCGCCCGGTGGCCATGCTCGCCACCGCGCCCAGCCAGGTGCTCGACCCGAACGACAGCACGTCCCGCGTGATCGAGGAGGACGACGGCGGCGGCGACGCTGCTCCCCCGGCCGCGCCGGAGGCCGCGGGCGGCCGGCGCAGCAGCACCCGCCAGTAGACGAGCCCCGTGACCACCGGGATGACGGACATCGCGATGACGGCCACGCGCACGTCCAACGCCCCGGCGAGCGCCAGCGCCAGCAGCACCACGAGGCGCAGCAGGGAGGACAGCGCGCGGTCGGCGGCGACGGCGCCCCACATCTGCAGGCCGACGGCGGCGCCGCGCAGCAGCCCGACCAGCATCTGCGGCAGGGCCAGGGCGGTGCCCACCAGCATGATCGGGATGAGCTGGGCGTCGCCCTTGGTGAGCACGGACGCGAAGCCCCAGCTGAGCCCCCAGCACACGGCTCCGAGCAGCAGGCTGACCAGCGCGGCGGGCACGAGGGCGCGGCGGGTCTGGTCGGGCCGGCGGGCCAGGTGGTAGGTCAGCGCCTCGGGCAGGCCGAGGGTGGCGACGGCGGCGACCAGCGCGGCGGGCGCCATGGCGGTGGCCACCTCGCCGCGGCCCTCCACGCCGAGGGCGCGGGCGAGCACCGGCGCGGTGACCACGCCGATGACCGGCACGAGCATGCTCGTCGTCGTCGTGAACGCCATGGCGCGGCGCATCGAGACGGCCGGCTTCTCGGTGGGGACGGCGTTCTCGGTGGGCACGCCGGTCTCGCCGGGCACGTGCGGCTCGGTGGTGGGGTCGGTGCTCGTCGGCTGGGAGGTCACGCGGCGGACCTCAGGCCGGGGGCAGGTCGAGGATGCGCTCGGGCGTGAAGCGCCCGCGGGCCAGGTCGGCCAGGGCCCGGGCGTTGCCCAGCAGGCGGCGGCGGCGCCAGGAGCGCTCCGCGTGGCCCACCGACCGCGAGGCGTTGCCCACCAGGCGCGGGCCCACCTCGTAGCCGAGGCGCCGCCAGCTGATGGTGCCCTTGCGCAGCAGGTAGAACGGGTTCATGACCTGGGAGTAGCCGAGGCGCTGGTGGGCGGTGCGGCCGCCGGACTTCACGCCGAGGTGCACCACCACGGCGTCGTCGATCTTGGCGAGGGACCCGTGCCGCAGGAGGCAGCCGGCGAAGTCGAGGTCCTCCAGCCAGGAGTACAGGGGCAGCCGCTCGTCGAAGCGGAGCGCCGGGTCGACGTCGGCGCGGTAGCCGAAGTTGCAGCCGTACAGCTGGTCGACCGGCCGGCCGGCGCCCTGCTGGCGGTCCGCGGCGGACAGGCGCAGGGCGTCGTCGGCGATCTCGCGGTCCACCTCGCCGGCGCTGGCGCCGGAGCCGTCCAGCAGCACGCGCCCGGTGATGCCCACCACCTCGGGGTGGGCGTCGAAGTACGCCAGGGCGCGCTCGAGGTAGTCGGGGCGCACCACGGCGTCGTCGTCGAAGAAGAAGACGCGGGAGGCGCCCGGGACGGCGTCGATGCCCGCGTTGCGCTGGGCGGCCGCCCCGCGGGCGTGGACGACGACGACGGCGGGCGGCAGCCCTGCGGCGGGCAGGTCCGCGGGGCCGGGCGTGCAGACGACCAGGGCGAAGTCGCGGTGGGTCTGGTGCGCGAGGTCGGCGACGAGGCGGCCGAGCAGCTCGGGGCGGCCCGCGGAGGCGACCACCACGGCCACGTCGCAGGCCCGCTGGCCCGGGGTCGGGCTGAGGGGGGTCGGGACGGCGGCGTCCGCAGCGGGCGTGCGGGGCATGTGCCCTCCGGCGACGGGGAAGTGCGCGGCGGGCGCCGGCGGTCGGCAGTTTTGCACACGCTGCTGCGCGCTCGGGGGGCTTCGAGCAGACCGCTCGTCCCGCTTCGCCCGGTTCGTCCCGACCACCGCGAGGAGGGCCTCGCGCCCAGGGCCCGGTGCTACCGTCACCGACGCCCGAGGCCCCCTTCCCCCCGGAGACCTCCCGTGCCGCCCCCCGACGAGTCCGCGTCTCCCGCTGAGGACGACGCGCCCGCGCTGCGCCCCCGCGAGCGCCAGCGCACGAGCCGCCGTCGCACGGCGGTGGTGGCGAGCATCGTGGCGCTGTCGCTGGTGGTGGCCGGGGGTGCGTGGTGGCTGCTCGGGCGGCCGCAGCCGCCGACGGGTGACCGCGTGACCGCCTCGGACGGCAGCGACGTCACCGACGAGCAGGCCCTGCTGACCGACGGCGGGCGGGCGCGCGCCGCGTGGACCGCCGGCAGCGACCCGGTGGGCGCGTGGGTGCAGGTGGCCTTCGACGCCCCCACGGACGTGGACCGGGTGCGCCTGGTGGCGGCCGAGGGCGCCCCGGCGGTGACGTCGGGCCTGCTGACGCTGGACGGCGGGGCGGGCGTCATGGTGACGGCCGGCTCCTCGGGCAGCACCGAGGTGAGCTTCCCGCGGCAGCGGGTGACGTCGGCGCGGTTCACGGTGGCCTCCGGCGACCCCGGCGCGGGGCTGGCCCGGATGCTCCTCGACGACGGCGGCGACCCGCCCGCCGCCGACCCCTCCGCCTCCTCCGGCAGCGGTGGAGCCGCCGGTGGCCCCCTCGCGGGGGTGACGGCCACGGCGTCCTCGTCCCGCTCGGGCTCCTCCCCCGACGCGCTGGTCGACGGCGACCTGCTCGCCCAGCAGACGGGCCGGGAGTGGCGGGCCGCCTCCACGGACAAGCAGCCGTGGGTGCAGCTGGCGTGGTCGGCGCCGCAGCTGGTGAGCGCCGTGCAGGTGTTCGGCCCGTCGGAGCGGATGGCCGACGCCGCCGCCTCGGGCTCGAGCCCGCTCTCGGGGACACTGGAGTTCTCCGACGGCAGCTCGGTGGTGGTCTCCGGCATCGAGGGCGACGACGGGCAGCCGACCACGGTGGCGGTGGCGCCGCGCACGGCGACGTCGGTGCGCCTGGTCCTCGAGGAGAACTTCGCCAGCGCGAGCCCCGCCCTGCGCGAGGTGGCCGTCTACACGGCGGGCACCACGCCCGTGCGGTGGAAGGCACCCGGCGACACCTACGAGGTCACGCCCCCCGCCGCGGCGGACTGCGGCGCCAGCAGCTCACCGGTCGGCTCGGCGCCCGCCGGTGAGCTGGCGCTGGTGTGCCCGGCGGTGGGGTCGGAGGTCAGCGGGTCGAGCGCCACCGTCGTCGTCCAGGCGGCACCGGGGGCGCAGGTCACGGCCACCACGCAGCCCCGGCAGGGCGGCCCGGTGCAGACCGTGGGCACCGCTGCGGCCGGCGGCGACGGCCGCGCCACCCTGACCGTGGACACCTCGGCCCTGCCGGCGGGGCCGTTCGCGCTGGAGGTGGCGCAGGGCAGCGGCAGCACCACCTCCAGCACCAGCGCCGCCCCGCTGCACCTGCAGCTGGTCAAGGCCACCGGCCAGCCGGTCACGGACGCCGGTCACGCGCCGGCGGGCATGACGCTGCAGTGGCAGGACGACTTCGACGCCCCGCTGTCCGTCAGCGGCACCGGCGCGGGCGCGACGTACGCGGCGGGCAAGCCGGAGAGCTGGGGCACGTCGCAGTTCGGCGACGCGGTCTTCGCGGCCCCGGACACCGGCGCGGGCACGGTGGCCACCATCCCCGGCGGCTACCTGCGGCTGCGGGTGGAGCCCAAGGGCGACCTGCCGGTCCAGACCCCGTACGGCCAGCAGCACGTGGGCGGGCTGCTCTCGTCGGCGCGGGTGGGTGCGGGCGGGTTCAGCGCGCAGTACGGCTACTTCGAGGCGCGGATGCTGGCCGGGGCGGGCAAGGGCACGTGGCCGGCGTTCTGGATGCTCAACTCCCAGGCGGCCACCACGGACAACAAGACCGCCGGCGAGGTGGACGCGGTGGAGCTGTACGGCCACGACACGTCCTTCACGTGCCACACGCTGCACGACTGGGGCGCCCCGGACGACGCGAACAGCACGGGGTCGAAGTGCCTGTCCCCGCAGCAGGTGCAGGACTGGGCGGTGGGCTGGCACGACTACGGCGTGCGGGTCACCCCCGACGGCGCGCAGTTCTCCATCGACGGCCAGGTGGTGGCCGACAAGCGCGGGCTGGGCCGCTCCGGGGAGCCGTTCTTCTTCCTGCTCGACATGGCCCTGGGCGGCGGCTGGCCGGTGGCGCTGGACCCGACCGGCGGCACGTCCGACCTCTACGTCGACTGGGTGCGCGCCTACACCTGAGGGCAGGAGAGCAGGACGACGACGTCAGCGGCCGTCGGGCGGCAGCTGCGCCATGCGCTCGGGCGTGAACCGGCGGCGCAGCAGGTCCGCGGCGGCGAGGAGGTTGCCGCGCAGCCGCAGCCGGCGCCACTCCCGCTCAGGCCCGCCGAGGGAGAGCACGGCGTTCTTGGAGACGCGGCGCATGGTCTCGTCCCAGGCCAGGGCAGGGGGGAAGCTGCCCTTGTGGTGCAGGTAGGCGGGGTTCATCACCTGCGCGTACCCGAGCCGGGCGTGGGCGGTGCGCCCGCCGGACTTCACGCCGCGGTGCACGATCACGCAGTCGTCGGCCTTGGCCATGAGGCCGTGGCGGAGCATGCGGCGGGCGTAGTCGTGGTCCTCGAGCCAGCCGTACAGCGGGAGCCGCTCGTCGAACCGCTCGTGCGGCACGCCGGTCCGCTTCACCGCGAAGTTGCAGCCGTAGAGGGTCTGGCTGGGGGTCCACTGCCCGCCGAGCGGCGCGGTCTGCGACGCCGCGAGCGCCTCGGCGGCCGCGGTGGTGCTGATGGCCTCGCCGACGGCGCCGTCGAGGAGCACGCGGCCGGTGAGGGCGACGACGTCGGGGTGGCGCTCGAAGAAGCGCATGGCCTGCTCGAGGTAGTCGGGGCGGACCACGGCGTCGTCGTCGAAGAAGAAGACGTGGGTGGCCTCGGGCACGGCGTCGAGCCCGGCGTTGCGCTGCGTGGTGAGCCCGCGGGCGTGGACCACGCGCACGTGCGGCGGCAGCGGCTGCGCGGGCAGGCTGGCGGTGTCGGGCACGGAGACCACCAGGTCGAAGCCGGTGAGGGTCTGCCGGGCCAGGTCGGCGACCACCTCGGCGAGCAGGTCGGGGCGCCCCGCGGAGGCGAGGATCACGGCGACGCGGGCTTCGGGGGCGTCGGGGGTGGCGGGCACGCTGGGCAGCTCCGTCCGTGGACCGGGGTGGGCGTCGGCACTGTAGCCAGGGCGTTCCGGACGGATCCGCACGATCTGCCCGCGACCCACCCACGGCCATGATCAGTGACCTAGGGTGATGAGGGTGCGCGTCCTCCCCCGCGCCGGCTCCCCCGCTGCGCGCGCGGTGCTCACCGTGCGCGCTGCCGGCGAGAAGCTCGGCATCACGGCAGCGCTGTCGGCCCGTCTGGCCCGGGGCCCGCGGCCTCCGGTGCTCATGACGCTGGTGTACCGGCGGGCCGGTGCGCCGCAGGTGGAGGGCCTGGTCCGCGACCTGCTGGCTGAGGCGGAGGCGGTGGGCAGCAGCGCCCGCGCCGTGCTGTGGGCCCTGGACGAGCCGGCGCCGCAGCTGGCCGCGTGGACGCTGGGGCACGGCCCGGGCGCCCGGCTGGACCTGCACGCGCGGGTGCGCGAGCACGCCCTCGGGGCTGCGGCCACCTCCAGCGGGGAGCAGCCGTACTGGGTGGTCTCCGACGACGACGTCCGCTACTCGCGCGGGTCCGTGGGCCGGCTGGTGGCGCTCATGGCGCGGGGCGGGATCGACGTGGCGGGTCCGGCGCACTGCGCGACGAGCGAGTGGAACCACTCGTTCACACTGGCACGCCCGTTCACGGTGGCGCGCAGCTGCCACTTCGTGGAGACGGGGCCGGTGCTGGCGTTCTCCCCGCGCGCGCAGGAGCGGCTGCTGCCGTTCCCGGTGGGCTCGGCGGCCGGGTGGGGCATGGAGGCGCACTGGTCGTCCCGGACGCAGGAGGGGCTGCGCTCGGCCATCGTCGACGCGGTGGCGGTGGACCACCTCGTGCCGATGGGCGGCAGCTACGACGCGGTCGCCGAGTGGGAGAACTGCCGGGCGTTCACGCGCCGCTACGGCGTGGAGGACGTCAGCGACCTCAAGACCGTGGTCGGCGCGTGGCGGGCGTGGCAGCCGAGGGCGCCCTGGCTCACCACGTCGGGGTGACCCGGCGCAGCGCCGGGACCAGCGCGGTCGGGGCGGTCTGCACGAGCAGGCACCAGGTGCTCAGGAGGCGACGCGGTGGCGCTCGTGGTCGTGCATGTGGTGGCCGCTGTGCGCGTGCAGGCGGTGCGCGAGGCGCGGGTGCCGCGGCGCGCTGGTGATGGTCACCACGGGCGCCGAGTGGCCGGGTCGGGGCCTGTGCACCACGCGCGGGTGACGCTCGTGCCGCTCCGCGTTGTAGATGCTGCGGCCGACCAGCAGCGCGAGCGCTGCGGCGACGGGGAGCCAAGCGACCAGCACGGCGAGCAGCCAGATGTCCACGGCTCTGTTGTAGGCGCCGCGGTCCAACGCGCGATGGGCGCTGGCTGGGAGTGCGCTGGGCGCCTCAGCGGTGGCCGTGCGCCGGGCGGGCGACGACGACGCCGCGCCGTCCACGCGCCGCACGGACGCGAGCTCCGCGGCGAGGCCGGGAGGCCTCACGGGGCTCGGCCGACGGGTCTGCGGCGTCCCGCTCACGCGTCTCGCAGGTGGCCAGCCCCCGCCCGAGCAGGAGGGCGGCGGCCCCGGCGAGGAGCACCCACGCAGCGGCGGCGACGACGATCCAGGCGATCACACCGTGAGACTTCCCCTGGACTCCCGGACATCACTGCCGGTCACCTGTGAGGTCCCTCAGAACCGCGGTGAGACGGGCGGGCGCGCCGGGACGGGGACGGGCGCTGGAACGGGCACGGGGAGCTGGCGACGGCCGTGGACGTCGGCCTGGTGGATCCCCGCGCCGACCAGCAGCGCGAGGACGCCGGACACGACGAACCACACCACCACCAGGGCGCCAGCGACCATGGCTCAACGATGGACCCTCAGGCGCTTCCCAGCGATCTGGGAGGCGGCGTGTCGCGCGAGTTTCGCGCCAGACCTTCTCCGGAGGGACGCTGCGCAGTCCGGGGGCGTCAGGCCGCGGTGCGCTCGGGAGCCTCGGCCGCCAGCGGCGGCACGGGGTGCAGGCGGCGGAGGTCGCGGACCTCGCGGTGGCCGTGGCGCCACCTGTCGCTCTTCTCCGACACGGCGACCGCACGTCCGACCACGAGCGCCAGCACCAGGGCGAGGACCACCCAGGCCGAGACGAGCGCAACGATGAGCACGCCGTGAAGATCCCCCGAACGGGGACGGTCGAAACCTCCCGGCTCGCGACGCCGGGTCAGGCGGCAGCGGGGACGGCCAGCGCGAGCACCGCCCCGCCGAGCAGCAGCGCCGGCAGGCCGGCGATGTCCGCCAGCGTCAGCCCGTGCTCGTAGCTGAACGACACCACCGTGGGCCCCTCGAGCGGGCCGTTGAGAAGCCACCACACCCCGGTGACGACGACGGCGCTGAGCCCGACCCGCCACGCCCCGTGCGGCACCGGGTGCTGCACCAGCAGCACGGCGCACTGCAGCGCCAGCCCCGCGAGGGCCAGCCCGACGAGCAGCGCGACCAGCAGCGACGGGCGGAACTCGACGGGCATCGGGGCATCGTGCCAAGCCGCCCTGGTAGCGACCTCGATCTCGTGATGGTCATCAGCCCCCGCGATGAGGCACCATGCACCAGACCCGACAGACCGGGTAGAACACGGCAGAACAGTCACCGCTCCGGGGGGCCGCATGAACGGGGTCCTCGGACCGCGCCAGGACCTCGAGGACCTCTTCGAGCCCAGGCCGCCGAAGCCGGCACCGCCCGGCCAGACCACCAGCCGCGTCATGGTCATGATCATGGCCGTGGTGCTCGTGGTCACCGGAGCGGTGACCGCCGTCCAGCTGGCGCGCTCGACCTCCGCGATCCAGCACCTGGGCGACCCCTTCGCCCCCATCCCCGCGGCGGAGCGGCCGACGGTGGCCCCCGCCGCGGCCCAGGCCTTGAACGTGCTGGTCATCGGCTCGGACAGCCGCGACTCCCAGGGTGACACCGACGACTGGACCCGCGGCGGCCAGCGCTCCGACGTCCTCGCGGTGCTGCACCTGTCCGCCGACAGAACCAACGCCCAGGTCGTCTCCATCCCCCGCGACTCCTGGGTGCCCGTGCCCGGCTACGGCACCACCAAGGTCAACGCCGCCTACAGCTACGGCGGTGTCCCGCTGGCCGTGCACACCGTGGAGCAGCTCACCGGGCTGCGCATCGACCACGTCGTGGCCATCGACTTCACCGGCTTCGCCCGCATCACCGACGCCCTCGGCGGTGTGGACATCTGCGTGCCCGAGACCACCACCGACGGCATCGGCACCGTCCCCGCCGGCTGCTCCACTATGACCGGCGACCAGGCCCTGTCCTACGTCCGCCAGCGCAAGACCCTGCCCGGCGGAGACTTCGACCGCATGCACCGCCAGCAGAACTGGATGCGCGCGGTCCTGCAGGGCGTCGCCGACAAGGGCCTGCTACAGGACCCCGCCCGCACCGCCTCCGTGGTCAGCACCGTCGCCGCCTGGGTGCGCACCGACGACGGCCTCAGCGACACCCAGCTGCTCTCCCTGGCCTGGGACCTGCGCACCCTCGGACGCGAGGACGTCACCTTCCTCACCGCTCCCCTGGCCGACCCCGCCACCGGCATGGAGGGCTCCGCATCCGTCGTCTACCTCGACCAGACCGCAGGGGCCCAGCTGTGGGCCTACCTCAAGGACGACGACGCCGCCGCCTGGCTCGCGCAGAACCCCGACGCCGCCCTCGGCAACACCAGTCGGCCATTAGGTTAAGACCCGACACATTATGCGTCAAGCATTCAGTTGCTATCTCAACTCAATGGGCGCATGCGCACTGACCGTAGCGCCAACCCTCGACCCACCATGCCCACGGTGGTGGGACGTAGGCGCGGCCACGCCTACGTCACTCCACCGGACTCATGAGCGTCCTGCAAGATGCTCAAAGTGGCCCCCAGGTGCACGCAAACCGTGCATAGTAGACGCGTGGGACGACTGCCGCGCGACGGAAAATTCCTTTTGGTGGCAAGCACGGGGGGACATCTGGCTCAGCTCAACATTATCGCGGAGTTACTGGGAGCTGGACCTGATTCGCATTGGGTCACATTCCAGAACCATCAAAGTCGAAGCCTCGTAGGCGATAGGCCACATACCTACGTCGAATACATTGGTCCGCGACAGTTTCGCAAGACGATCAAAGCCATCCCCGATCTTTCTAAGGTCATTCGGAGCAGGCAGTGGGATGCCGTTATATCTACCGGGGCCGCCATTGCGGTGCCCGCACTTGGAATAGGCGCCTCCATGGGGCTTCCCGCTTACTACATTGAAAGCGTCTCACGCCTCGACGGTCCGTCCTTGACGGGGAAAATTATGGCGAAACTTCCCGGCGTACAGACTTTTACCCAGCACCAGACATGGAGCTCAAAAAGGTGGCCATACGAGCTAAGCGTTTTTGATAAATTTCACCCAAAGGTCATCGATATCCGAGATAAGACGCTATCCGAGACACAGCCACAGCGCATCTTTGTCACACTAGGAACTATACAGCCTTACAGATTCGATAGCTTGATCGACGCCGTATGTGCATCGACAGTTGCGAAATCAGCCGACATCACCTGGCAACTCGGCTGCTCCGAGCGCCCAGATCTACCAGGGCATCCGCTAAGAGAGCTTAGCCAAGCCGATTTCGCAGAAAGGTCACTTGAGGCCGATCTCGTGGTCACACACGCGGGCGTCGCAACTTGCCTGCAACTTGTCGCTGCCGGCATACACCCCATCGTCGTACCGCGACGCATGTCGAGGCACGAGCATGTCGACGACCATCAGCAGCAGATAGCGAAGGAACTAGCTCGTCGAAAGTTATGCACCTATGTGGAGGTCGATGATCTCGAGGGTGCAATAGCTAGAGCGCTGGCTGCCCAACGATAGCTTCTTGCCGACGAACTGCGATTTCTTATGAGTTCAACTGGAGCATTGTGAGAACCAGCAGAGTGATCCACGTGGGCAATGCTGCAGATGGCCCAGGCGGCATCGCGGCCGTTATCAGACAGCATTTGCGCCGATGGGGCCCTGGCGTGGCAGATGTTCGAGCAGTCACTTCGTACGATGTGCGCGCTACTGCACCCAAGCGACTGATCCTTCTCCTCAAAAGCGCCGCTGACCTGCTACTAATTGAGGACAAGAGAACTTCCGTCGTTCACGTTCATATATCTAGAGGAGGCTCGCTACTACGCGAGGGTGGTCTAAGTTTCCTCGCTCGAGCGCTTCGCTTTCAGAGAGTTGTAGTAACAGTTCATGGGAGCTCTGCCCTTTCTGCGGGGACTCTTTCCAGGGGGGCATACCGCCTGGCATTAAGTGGCGCCCATGTGGTGCACGTGTTGTCCGAGAGCCACGTGAAGGCATTGCGTTTGCAGAGCAAGCGAGTGCAGGTCATCCCGAATGACATCGCACGTCCAAACGAGGTACTCCCCATGCTCGTGAGGGGCCGACGGGCAATCTTCCTAGGCGAAGTCTCGCGCCGGAAAGGAGTAGACCTCCTTCTGCAGGCCTGGAGCGCGGCCGAGACCGCCGGGTGGCAACTAGAAATCTACGGGGAGATCAAGGACGAGGATCTATTTGACCAATTTCCTGAGCTGCAAGGACACTACAAAGGGTACGCCTCAGGCCCTTTGGTGAATGGGCTTCTCAGTCAAGCGTCAATCTTCGTACTGCCCTCCCGGGCGGAGGCATTCTCTATGGCCGTGGTTGAGGCTATGGCAAACGGTTGCTCTTTAATTGTCACCGATGTGGGGGCTATCCAAGAGATGATCGCCGCAGAAGCCTACGGACAGATAGTTCCCGGGAACGATTGGCGTTCTTTGAGTTCCCTCATGACCCGCCAGATGGCTAGTACTCAGGACCGCGAAGATTTTGCGCTATCGAACCGGGAGGCAAGCAAGCGCTTCGACCAGGAGACGGTGAACCTAGCCTGGGTCGAGACGTACTTCAATCGCTAAGCTGACCACCATCAATCAAACGACTACGGACCACGCGCGCGGGATTGCCCACGGCTACTGCGTAATTCGGCACGTCTTTAGACACCACGGCGCCGGCCCCAATTACCGCGCCCGATCCGATCGATACACCGGGAAGAAGAATCGCTCGCGCGCCCACCCAGACATCATTCCCGATAGTGACCGGCCTTACGCTTCCATATCCTTGATACTTCATTGGCTGCCTGACGTCAGTCATCGCATGATTACGAGTATGAATCAGCACGCCAGGAGAGATCATCGTATCGGTGCCTATTACCACTGGGCCATGTAGTTCTACCCCGATCCCCAGGCCAGACCCCCGACCAATCGACAGGTTACGCGCCAAACCGATATCAACCTTCCGGCTTATATCCAAGTCGCCTCCAGCCTTCGCCGCCATACAACTGACTGCCCATGCCCGAGCCCGGGAACAGTGCCTACCGACGATCGGCGCAAAACTAGAGGGAAGGTGCTGCAGTAAACCGTAGTAGAGGCAAGCAACTAGGACTCGCTTCATCACCATCTCCTCGGGTGAAACCGGATGCATAGACAGAGCGACGGTATCAGAGGTCTTGCTGCGGAATACCGCACTGAGTGTACACAAGCAGATGACGGGTGAGGGATGAAACGGCTTCTTCAAAGCAACTTCATTCGAATGATTGCTGTGAACATGTTCGCGCCAGCTGTTGCCCTTGTCTCCAGTCCATTGTTGGCGCGAGCTTTGGGACCAGATGGCCGCGGACTATATGCCGCTCTAACGGTCCCACTAATTCTTGCAGGCACCCTTGGGACCTTAGGCATGCAGGACTCGCTGACTTATCATGTCGCTAACAAACTGCTCTCTGTTCGGGGCGCGCTTAAATTCGCTCTGTGGTGGATTGCCCCAGCGTCCATACTGACTGTCATTTGCACAGGCGCTTACGGCTTTTACCTATTCTCGTCCGAATCTTTGGTACGCGGAACTTTCTTCATCCTACTCGCGGCGGTTCCTTTTCAGATTGCTTTGAATCTGTTGGCAGGTATTGCGACAGGCTCACGAAACTTCTCGTCGATTTACGTCATACAGATTGCATCCCCCCTGCTTCGTCTTGGATTTCTCGTCTCGCTGCTTGGCCTAGTGATTGGAAAGCCTGAGATTGCGGCAGCGATATTCTTCGCGCCATCCATTCTTCTCGTCCCACTAGTCTGGCGCCGGGTTCGTAGAGAACATAATCCCAAGACGGAAGATAGAGCGAGCCGTAAAGAAGCCGGGCGCTACGCCCTTGCGGCATTCCCGGGCGTTCTGGCGACGCTGTCGACGGCTCGTCTAGACCAGCTACTTGCGCTTCCCTTGATTGGCGCGTCCCAGCTCGGAATTTACGCTAGCGCTGTGGCACTGGCGGAGCTACCGTTGGTTGTCGCTCTCGCCGCCCGCACCTTGAGCCTCAGTGCCCCCGGCGAAAATCCGGCGGTATCCCAGACGCGTCTTTTGAGAAACTCGTTCTTCTTGACGAGTCTTACATGCTTTTTTCTTTGGGTTGCGGCGCCGACGATCATTCCGACGCTATTCGGGACAGACTTCACTGGGGCAATTGAGCCGTGCCGGATCCTTCTGACTGGCTCGCTCCTTTATGCAGTCGCCTCCACCTGTACAGGGATACTGTTACGGGCCGGACGCCCCAAGACTCAATCAACTCTCTTGATCTTATCTGCCGGACTTGGCGTGATAGGACTCTTCGCACTTGCTCCCTACGGTGCTGTAGGTGCCGCTCTTGCCAGTTCTTTGAGCTACGCGGCAGTATCCATTGTCGCGCTCGCTTGTGTACTTGCCCTCCCCGGCTTCAGTGTCCGCTTGCTCACGAGGGTGTTTCTATTTCGATAGAGCCAACTAAAAGCGGACAGGGAACGCCCAATGTGTGCACGCTAACTGATATACGCGGAGCCTAGGAACCTTCAAGGAGGACACATGCGAGGTCTCTCAAGTCCTCGTGTCATGCATAGTGAAAGCCTATCAAGGACACGTGTGCCATCGCGACTATCAAAAGCAGAGAGCGATACCGGGGCATTGTGGCTGCTCTTACTGTTTACGGCACTGGCTGCCTATGGGGCAACTGGCTACACGCTTATCACGTCCGGGCGTCCAAGCGGTATGAATCCCGCGGTGTTGGTCGAGGCATTGGGGCAGCGGATCTCTCTGGCGGCTGGGGCCGCTCTTCTATGCAGCTTGCTGGTTTTTGTTGTTCGCGCTCTGACGACTCGGGGCGCCAAACAGGTATCGACTCTCCCACTTTTCCTGGCGTTACCGCTGGCCACCGTTTGGGCCTCGAGTGTCTTGACGGGCGAGTCACTGAACTACTTTGTTCTAGCGTCCTTTGTCCTGGTTCCTGCATTTTGGCTCTTCCGGCGAGCAGGCGAAGAAGATTTCGATGTTTTTGGATACCTAGCCCTCGCAGTAGGCGGTCTGTCCCTGATCCTAGCTTTCTCCGTGCCGGACGTTGCCCTCGTGGTCTCGGGGGTTAGCGAGGACAAGCCCCTGTTATTTGGAACACTTTTGGCCGGTCCTTTCACCCAGTCGAACGTTCTGGGGTTATTCCTGGTTGCGGGGCTCCCATTTACCCTAGAATTACGACGTCGGCGGAGTCGATGGCTTGGCGGTGCGCTGATCGTCTGGGCATTACTATGGACAGGTTCGCGTACTTCTTTGACAGCAGCAGCTTGTGTCGTTGGAATCGTGACAATTTGTCACTGGCGGCGGCGGCTGGCGTTGGTCCTGTCTATCACGGCTCTGGCGGTATGTAGTTTTCTAATGATCTTCCTACCGTTCACAGTCAATCGGCTTTCCGATTACTCCGGAAGAGGCTCGATATGGCGAGAAAGCCTGAAGGCCTTTTCCGAACATCCGTTACTTGGTGGAGGACCTAGGTTCTACCTTGTCAGTCAAACGTACAACAATAGTCTAGGGCCGGCTGCCTTTCATGGCCATAATACGTTTGTTCATACTATTTCTACGACTGGCATTGTTGGGCTGCTCGCACTTTCGACTTTTTTTCTTGTGGCAACATTGGTGGCGATCAGGTTTTTCGCAGATGGCCGATCCGGCCCCTTGCTCTTCTTAGTGGTACTAGCTGTTACATCCGTGTACGAAACCTCCCTGGCTTTCGACAACTTGGCTTGGATACTGAGGCTTGCACCACTTCTGGTGCTCCTAAACATCGCTTCCCGTAAAAGGACGGGTTATGGGAAGAGTCATTGGGCACCTGCGAGCACGGGAGGTTCGAGTGAGCTATCGCGATAAAGAATCCGCTTGTCAGTACAATTATTGGCTACAGGACTGGCGGGCGAACGCTGGTCGCCCTCAATTTCAAGTCCTATTGCTGTTGTTCCGTGTCGCTCAGGATTTACGTCGGAAGCAGTACTTTGCCGCTCCGTTGGCATCGTTCGTGTACCGCGCGTACGCACTTGCTGTCTGCTCGGTCGACCTCCCTACGTCGACAGAGGTTGGTAGTGGATTGGCGATCCACCACGGTTTTGGTTTGACCGTTAACGCTAAGACGGTACTGGGAAGAGACGTGGTGTTACGCCAAGGTGTGACGCTCGGATCTACCTGGCCCTCTGGTGGCGCTCCGCATGTGGGAGACGGGGTAAGTTTTGGCCCACAATCAGTCGCGCTTGGAGACATCAAAATTGGCTCTGCGGTGATCATTGGCGCCGGGGCGGTCGTCGTGAAGTCAATCCCTGCAGGAAGGACGGTCGTCGGGAACCCGGCCAAGCAACTAGGGGAGAGGGATTCTCCAGAGCCGGGAGGCGTGCCGTGCGAGTAGTCATTCTGGCCCCTTGGTTCCGTAACCTTGCCCATCTGTATGGGTCAGCATTGGAGCGGGAGGGGCACAACGTCCAGATAATTACGCTGGCCCGTCTCCGGCCCGAGGTCATCACTTGCGAAGAAATATTAATCCCTCGACGAATTGGGCTACAGATGCCCTCAGCGCTTTTTCGGGCCCTTTGCGCCGTCTTCAATAGTGACGGTGTACTCGGCGAGGAGATGGATCATCCGCTTTTTGTAGCACTTTTTGGGCTAGCCGGAAGGAGGCTAATTCAAGTCCACGACCATGAACCGCACGATGCTAATCACGAGCTGGGTCTCTTCAAGCGCACCCTTAGGGCCTGGCAGTTAAGGCGCGCTCACGGATTGATCGCCTTCAGTCAAAACGTTGCAAAGCATTTGCGAGCCAGGTTTCCGGAAAAAGTTGTATCTGCGGCTCAGCTGCTCAGTGAGATGCCTGATTCCTATGTCGATGCCCCGCGCGAGCATGCAACGCGCAAGCATTTTCTTTTCATTGGACGACTCTACCCGTACAAAAATGTGGGACTTGTTCAAGAGGTTGCACGTACCGTGCTCTCCGGAACCGGTGAGGAGCTGCATGTACTAGGTAGTGGCCCTGAGACAGTGCGCTCTGACGACGTGGTTAAGCATCTAAAGGCGCGCTTCGAATTTGCCGAGCTCGCAGTCGATGGCGGGGGTTATCGTGCGATGCTTATGCCATACACATCCGCCACTCAGAGCGGCGTTCAACTTGTGGCCGCCCAGTTAGGCCTGCCTTGCATTTTGACACGTACTCCGGGTTTAATGGAATATGCAAATTCAGCAGACTTGATGATCGATTTTGAAAGTGCTCGTTTAGAGCTGGAAGAGGCCATAGTGACGGTCCTGTCGTGGTCTCAAGCCGAGCAAGATAAGCGAAGCCGCATAGTCTATGATCATTACATCCAGACCCTCAGCCATGCTCACGCAGGTGAAGCGTTTGTTCGTAGCGTTGAGTCAATGCTGTGCAACCCTAATGCTCCAGGAGGGAAGAGACGGTGAAAGCCACCTACGAACCGGTCGTCACCATAGTCGCCCCTATTTTTAATGCTAAGCCCTACCTAGCGGGTTTTCTGGAATTGATTCGAAGTCTCGAGTACAGGAATACAGAGATCATCATTGTTGACGATGCTTCGACGGATGGTAGCGCGGACTTTTTGGAAGAAAATCTGGTAGATGGCGAAGCACAACTAATCCGATGCCCGACAAACATAGGACCGGGTCCGGCTCGCAACGAGGCTCTGCGTGTAGCACACGGCGACTTCATCTGGTTCGTAGATTGTGACGATTCATGGGAGCCAACCATCCTCAGTCGCCTCCTCGAGGCTGCGAGTGACTCGGGTGCTGACGTTATTTGCTGCGGTTTCGAGACTAGGGGTATCGGCGGAAGGAGGTTACCGCTTCGTGAATTGTCGAGTCACTCCACCGTCCACCGCCCACGTACACAACTGTTAATTATTGAGCGCCAACTGAGTGGCTATCTCTGGAACAAGTTATTCAAAGCCTCGGCCCTTAGAAATCTGGAATTTCCGGCTCGACGAACTCTCGAAGATTTTCAACTGGTAGCCGAGGTCTCGTTGCGCTGCTCAACCGTAACTTTCATTCCTGATGTTCTTTATTGTCACCAGTTGAGGGAGTCTTCAATATCGCAATCTCAACTTATGGCGCCGACTAATCTAGCTGAGGTTGCCGACCATCTAATTATCCTCTTCAGGAAAGAGTCGGCCATCAGTGCGAATCATATCCGACTTTTCACTCTTTGGTTTCACGTGCTCGGCGCTGTTAGGCTGTGTAACCGCACCGGAGGTGCAAGAGTCAAATATGACACTCTTAGGCTACTCGATTTCAGGGCATTACTTCTTTTGATCCGGTTTCCCGGCCTCGGGATCCAACTGTGTCTCGAGTTCCTTCCGGTTCGGGGTCTGTTGAAATTGTTAGTCGTCGGACGGCAGCTCGCGCTCCACCGCCGCGGCACGCCATGATCAGATAACTAGCGGCACGAAGGAGCGCCATGGAATTCGTCGCCGATCGCCTAAAACCCGCGCCGCGCGCCCTCTCGTCGGCCGCGCCCGACGCAGCAGGTGAGACCCGGCTGCGGCTGCTGTCTCGCCCCGTCTTTGAAGGAGGCTCTCAGCCCAATGGAGGATGAGAGTCATGGCGGCACCTCGGAGGTGCCCCGATGAGCTGCGCGAGCGAGCGATTCGCATGGCCGTGGACGCCCGCCGCAGCCACCCGTCTAGGAGCGCTGGCTCGCATCGGTGGACAGTTAGGGACCAACCCCGAGACGCTGAGGAACTGGGTCTCCTAAGAAGACGTTGCATTAGTCGTTCACGAGCAGCCGAGCAGCGATCAAGGTGACCGCGAGACGAGCCAGCGCGTTGACCGACTTCGCGGTGCGGTCATAGCGCAGGGCGAGCCGCTTGAACGCCA